>JALOSQ010000342.1 GCA_025458335.1 Ideonella sp. | reverse complement strand
GATCGTGCCTTGCAGGCTCTCGTTCATGTGACCTCCACAGCCAGAAGAAAACCCTGTGATCGGGCGGCGCGGATTCTAGTTCCGTGCCGGCCGCGCGCGGGGGGCGAAAATGCGGGCCGCCGCTCGTGAGGGCTTGGCCGTCCGAGCTGGCGACGGTGCCGACGTCCAGTCCGCTTGACACCGACTCCCCCCAACCCACTGCCGACCGCCATGAAGACCAAGCCGACCCTCGAACTCGCCGACCTGAAGCGTGCCGCCGCCGCGGCCGAGGCCCTGGCCCTGCAGCGCGGCTGGGCCGTGAGCATCGCGATCGTGGACGATGGCGGCCACCTGCTCTGGCTGCAGCGGCTCGACGGTGCCGCGCCGGTGTCGGCGTCGATCTCGGCGGCCAAGGCACGCACCGCCGCCCTCGGCCGCCGGGAAACCAAGGTCTACGAGGACATGATCAACCAGGGCCGCACCTCGTTCCTGAGCGCGCCCCTGATCGACGGCCTGCTCGAGGGCGGCGTGCCGATCGTGGTCGACGGGCAGTCCATCGGCGCGGTCGGCGTCAGCGGGGTCAAGTCGACGGAGGATGCCGAGGTCGCTCGCGCCGCGGTGACCGCGATCACTGCCTGAATCCCGCCCGGGCCGGCTGCCGGGCGGGGCCTCCCGCCCGAGTCCTCGCGGACTGGCACCCGCGGACAGGCGCCCGCCGCGAGGGGGGTGCCCCGCCGGCCGATATACTTCGCCTCCCAGTGCGGTCCGCCCGATCGCATCGCGATCGAGTTGTCCGCCACCGAGTCCTCGGTTCCTCGCGGACAGGCCTCCTCGCCCCGCAGCCCTCGACCCCAGGACCAGGAGGATCCGTGCCCCTGTCGACCGTTCGCGCGCCCGCGCTCCTCGTGCTTGCCGATGGCCAGGTCTTTCGCGGGGTGTCGATCGGGGCCGTGGGTCACACGGTCGGCGAGGTGGTGTTCAACACCTCGATGACGGGCTATCAGGAGATCCTGACCGACCCGAGCTACTGCCGTCAGATCGTCACGCTGACCTACCCGCACATCGGCAATGTCGGGGTCAACCCGCAGGACGAGGAGTCTGCGCGGATCCAGGCCGCCGGTCTGGTCGTTCGCGACCTGCCCGACCGCGAATCGAACTTCCGCTCGACGGGCCCGCTGGAGGATTACCTCCGGGCGCAGGGCGTCGTTGCGATCGCGGGGCTCGACACGCGCCGGCTGACCCGCCTCCTGCGCGAGCGTGGGGCGCAGAACGGCTGCATCCTGGCGGCCGCCGACGGCGCCACGCTCGGCGACGCCGACATCGAGCGGGCGCGGCGGCTGGCGGCGGACGCCCCGAGCATGGCAGGCCTCGACCTGGCCCAGGTGGTGACCACCGCGCAGCCCTATCGCTGGAGCGACGGCGAATGGGCCCTCGACGCCGTGGCCTCGGGCGCCGGATTCCGGCCGGCGCCGAAGGCCCGCTGGCGGGTCGTGGCCTACGACTTCGGCGTGAAGCGGAACATCCTGCGCATGCTGGCGCAGCGAGGCTGCGAGGTGCACGTGGTGCCGGCGCGCACCACGGCGGCCGAGGTGATGGCCCTGCAGCCCGACGGCGTGTTCCTCAGCAACGGCCCCGGCGACCCGGAGCCCTGCCGCTACGCGATCGAGGCGGCGCGCTCGCTGATCGACGCCGGCCTGCCCACGTTCGGCATCTGCCTGGGCCACCAGATCATGGCGCTGGCCTCGGGCGGGCGCACCTTCAAGATGAAGTTCGGCCACCACGGTGCCAACCATCCGGTGCGCGACGTCGACACCGGGCGGGTGAGCATCACCAGCCAGAACCATGGCTTCGCGGTCGACGCGTCCTCGCTGCCGGCGAACCTGCGCGTGACGCATGTCAGCCTGTTCGACGGCACGATCCAGGGGCTGGCGCGCACCGACCGGCCGGCGTTCTGCTTCCAGGGTCACCCCGAGGCCTCGCCCGGGCCGCAGGACATCGGGGTCCTGTTCGACCGCTTCACCGACCTGATGGCGCAGCGGGCCGCGCGCTGAGACGACGACCATGCCCAAGCGCACCGACCTCCAGAGCATCCTGATCATCGGCGCCGGCCCGATCGTCATCGGGCAGGCTTGCGAATTCGACTACTCCGGCGCGCAGGCCTGCAAGGCGCTGCGCGAGGAGGGCTACCGCGTCGTCCTGGTCAACAGCAACCCCGCGACGATCATGACCGACCCGGGGATGGCCGATGCGACCTACATCGAGCCCATCACCTGGCAGGTCGTCGAGAAGATCATCGCCAAGGAGCGCCAGGCCTTCCCGGATCAGAAGATGGCGCTGCTGCCCACGATGGGCGGCCAGACCGCGCTGAACTGCGCGCTCGACCTGCACCGCCACGGCGTGCTGGCGAAGCACGGCGTCGAGATGATCGGCGCCAACGAGCACGCGATCGAGAAGGCCGAGGACCGCCTCAAGTTCAAGGACGCGATGACCGGGATCGGCCTGCACTCGGCCAAGAGCGGCATCGCGCACTCCCTCGAGGAGGCGTGGGCGGTGCAGCGCCGCATCCAGGCCGAGCTCGGCGGCGAAGCGGTGCATTCCGGGTTCCCGATGGTGATCCGCCCGAGCTTCACGCTCGGCGGCACCGGCGGGGGCATCGCGTACAACCCGGAGGAGTTCGAGGCGATCTGCAAGCGCGGCCTCGACCTGTCGCCCACCAACGAGCTGCTGATCGAGGAGTCGCTGATCGGCTGGAAGGAATTCGAGATGGAGGTGGTCCGCGACAAGGCGGACAACTGCATCATCGTCTGCTCGATCGAGAACCTCGACCCGATGGGCATCCACACCGGCGACAGCATCACGGTCGCGCCGGCGCAGACGCTCACCGACCGCGAGTACCAGCT
>JALOSQ010000341.1 GCA_025458335.1 Ideonella sp. | reverse complement strand
GCCTGCTGCAGGTTGCTGGCGGTCTGCTCGGTGCGGGTGGAAAGATCCTGGTTGCCCGAGGCGATCTGCACGCTGGCCGTGGCGATGCTGTCGCCGCTGGCGCGCACATCCACCACCAGCTTGCGCAGGCCGTCCTGCATCTCGCCCAGCGAACGCTGCATGGCGGCCATCTCGTCGCGGCCTTCGGCATGCACCGGGTCGGCCAGGTTGCCCTGCGCGATTCGGCGCGTCACCGCCATCGTGTCGCTCAGCGGCCGCGTGATGGAGCGGGTGATGCCCCAGCTGAACAGGCCGGCGGCGGCACCCGCAGCGGCCAGCAGGAGGCCGATCAGCAGCTCCGCGCGGTTCACCTCGGCGGTGATGACGGCGGTGGCGTCGGTCACGCGCTCGTTCTGGTAATGGGTGAGGGCCTCGATGGACTTCACGTACACCTCGGCGGCCGGCATCATCTTCGTTGCCAGCGCGGCCTTGGCCCCCTCGAGGTCGCCGGCCTTGCTCAGGTCCAGCACCGCTTTGCGGGCGTCGATGTAGGCGGTGCGCTGTGCGGCGATGGCCTTCAGCAGGGCCTTGCCCTTGTCGGTGTCGACCAGATCGGCCAGTTCCTTCTGGGCCTTGCTGATGGCCTCGGTGGTGGCCTTCATCTGCGGCCCGTAGAAGGCCTCCAGCTCGGCGTTGCCGCCCGAGTGCGCGATGCCCAGGGCGCGGCTGGCGTTGAGGTGCACCTGAGCACGCCAGGCTTCGGCCAGCGCCGCGCGGCGCTGGTACTCCATGACTTGTACGTTGGCCTTGGCGATCGCGTTGAGTTCGATCCACGACACGACGGCCACGGAAATCATCAACGCCACGACGACGCCAAAGCCCATCGCCAGGCGCGGGCCGATCTTCAGGTTCTGCAGCTTCATGGTTGGTTCTCTCCTTCCGGAGTGACCGTGGGCGGACCCGTGGGGGGGCGGGTGCTTCGTCCCGGTGCTGTCGGGGTTTTCGGCGACGCGATGCACCGACTGAGGGAATGGCCGATCGATGGTGGACGTGCGCCTGATCTGTGTGCGGAGTTGGCGGGTTTGCCGGTCAGTTCGTGATGCGTGGAGCCCGCAGGGGCGAATGGGCCGCGCTCGGTTCCGTGGGCGTCCGGAAAGCGTCAAGGGCGCCACGCCGCTGGCGTCGCGCCCCTGCCGAGGAGCCGGCCGAGGTGGCCGGCGCGAATCAGAAGGTTTCCCAGTCGCCGTCGGCGGCTGCGGTCGCCGGGGCGGGCGCCGGCGCGGCCGGGCGAGCGGCCGGAGCGGCCGCCGCTGCCGTGCGGGTGGCCACCGGAGCGGCCGTGGCGGCGGCTTTGGCCACCGCCTTGGCGGCCAAGGCCTTCGGCGCGGCCGCCTTGGGAGCTGCTGCAGGCACTGCAGACGCCGTCGACGCCGGCTTGACGCTGGGCACCGAGGCCTTGGGTGCCGGCGGCGTGGATGCGTGCGGGGCCGCAGAGGCGGTGGAGGAGGGCGCCGAGGTCGTGGATGACGAGGCGACCGGGCCGGCGCTGCCGTCGAGCTGGTAACGGGCCACCGTGTCGGCCAGGCGAGAGGACTGGTCCTTCAGCGTGCCGGCGGCTGCTGCGCTTTCTTCCACCAGGGCGGCGTTCTGCTGCGTCATCTGGTCGAGCTGCGTCACGGCGGTGTTCACCAGGCCGATGCCGTTGCTCTGCTCGCTGGCGGCGGCCGAGATCTCGGCAATGATGTCCGTCACCCGCTGCACGCTGGCCACGATCTCGGTCATCGTGGTGCCGGCGTCCTGCACGAGACGGCTGCCGCTTTCCACCTTCTCGACGCTGGCGCCGATGAGGGTCTTGATCTCGCGCGCCGCCTCGGCGCTGCGGCCGGCCAGGCTGCGCACTTCGCCGGCCACCACCGCGAAGCCGCGGCCCTGTTCGCCGGCGCGGGCGGCTTCCACCGCCGCGTTCAGCGCCAGGATGTTGGTCTGGAAGGCAATGCCGTCGATGACGCCGATGATGTCGGCGATCTTCTTGGAGCTGGCGTTGATTTCGTCCATGGTGGAGACCACCTGGCTCACGACATTGCCGCCCTTGGCCGCCACTTCGGCGGCCGAGGTGGCGAGCTGATTGGCCTGCGAGGCGCTTTCCGCGCTTTGTCGAACGTTGCCCGTGAGTTGTTCCATCGAGCTGGCCGTCTGCTGCAGGGCCGCCGCGGCCTGCTCGGTGCGCTGGCTGAGGTTGAGCGAGCCCTGGGCGATCTCGCCCGAGGCGGCGTTGATGGAGTGCATCAGCGAGCGCACGTTGCGCACGTCCGAGGCCAGCGACTGGCGCAGCGTGACCAGCGAGGCCATCACGCTGCCCGCCGGCGCGGTGCCTTCGCCGGCGGCCGGCGCGAGCTGGCCGTCGGCCACGCGTTGCGCCAGGCGCGCCAGGTCGCCCGCGTCGGCACCCAGCTGCGCGCGCAGACCGCGCATCGCCCAGGCGGCGCCGGCCACGCCGGGCACCAGGCCTGCCAGCGCGGCGGCCGGCACGGCCAGCCAGGGGCTGCCCAGCAGGCTGCCGAGCCACGGCGCAGCCACGCCGGCGATCACGCTGCTGCCGGCGATCACGCCAGCGATACGGGTGCTCAGGTTCATGGTTCGGTCCTCTCCAGGATCAGGAATCGGTTCGCGGCACGTCGCCGTGTGATCAGGCGCCAGCGCCGCCCGGCGACAGCCGGAAGGTCGCCACGATCTGGGCCAGCTTGCGGGATTGCTCTTCCAGGCTGGCCGCAGCCGCGGTGCTCTGTTCCACCAGGGCTGCGTTCTGCTGCGTCATCTGATCGAGCTGGTTGACGGCGGTGTTGACCTCGCCGATGCCCTGGCTCTGCTCGCGGGCAGCGGCCGAGATCTCGGCGATGATGTCCGTCACCCGCTGCACG
>JALOSQ010000340.1 GCA_025458335.1 Ideonella sp. | reverse complement strand
GATGGCCGCGGGCTACGCGGGCCTGGACAACGAGCTGTTCTACATGGACAAGACGATGATGGTGTTCGGCGACGCGAAGAAGGTCGTCGAGGAGATGGTCAAGGCCGTCGAGTGAGATTCGGCGGCAGGGGCGAGGCGGTGGCCTGAAGAGCACCCGCGGACACCGGTCCGCGGCGTGGACCCTGCCCTGGGCCTCATCGCGGAAACACCTGAGCCCGCAGCGTCAGCCCCGCGTCAGAATCCGGGCGAGTCCGCTCTGCGGGCTCGGAGGACGGCGTGGAAAAGGTCTGGCTCAAGCACTACCCACCCGGCGTCCCCGCCGAGGTCGACTGCGCGCGCCCCGCATCGCTCGTCGCATTGCTCGACGACAGCTTCGGCAGATTCACTGATCGCGTCGCCCTGCGGTTCATGGGGCGCGGGTTCACCTACGGGCAGGTCGACGACGCGTCCCGCGCGCTGGCGGCGTGGTTGCAGGGCGAGGGCGTGCAGCGCGGCGACCGGGTCGCCGTGATGCTGCCGAATGCGCCCCAGGTCCCGGTGGCCGTGGCGGGCATCCTGCGCGCCGGTGGCGTGGTGGTGAACGTGGATCCGCAACTCGCACCGCGCGAGCTCGAGCACCAGCTCAAGGACTCCGGCGCCCGGGTCGTGTTCGTGGCCGAGCACGCCGCGCATGCGCTGCAGGCCGTGATCGACGCGGTGCCGGCCCGCCGGGCCGTGGTGACCGGCTTGGGCGACCTGCTCGGGTTCCCGCGCAGCCTGATCGTCAACGCAGTGGCGCGCAGCATCCGCAAGGCCGTACCCCCGCACGACTTGCCGGGGGCGGTCGGCTTCAACGAGGCGCTGGCGCAGGGACGCCGCCGGGGGCTGCGCCCGGTGACCATCGGCGGCGACGACATCGCGGTGCTGCAGTACACGGGCGGCACCACCGGTGTGTGCAAGGGCGCGGTGTTGCGGCATCGGCAGGTGGTGGCCAACGTGCTCCAGGCCGGGGCCTGGTTCGAGCCGGCCTTCGCCCGGCTGGCTCCGGGCGAGCCGGTGGTGACGGTGTGGGCGCTGCCGCTGCATCACCTCCCGGGCTTCACGGCGATCATGATGCTCGGCCTGCACCGGGGGGACTGCGGCCTCATGGTGCCGAATCCGCGTGACCTGGCCTCCCTGTTCAAGACCCTCTCGACCGAGGCCTTCCACAGCTTCCCGGCAGTCAACGCCCTGTTCGACGCCATGGTGCAGCACCCGGACTTCGGCTCGGTCGACTGGTCGCGCCTCGTGCTCGCGCTCGGTGTCGGGATGCCCGTCACCCGGGACACCGCGGGGCTCTGGCTCGAGAAGACCGGCTGCGCGATCGTCGAGGCCTATGGCATAGCCGAGACGTCGCCGCTGGTGGCTTGCCACCCCGTGGACGGATCGGCGTCCCCCCGAGGGACGATCGGGCTTCCGCTGCCGGGGACCGAGCTTCGGCTGCTCGACGACGACGGTCGCGAGGTCGCGCCAGGCGTTCCGGGCGAGATCGCGGTCCGCGGGCCCCAGGTGATGGCGGGCTACTGGCAGCGGCCCGAGGAGACGGCCCGGGTCATGACGCCGGACGGCTTCTTCCGCACCGGCGACGTCGGCGTGGCCGACGCGCGCGGCGGGTTCCGGATCGTCGACCGCAAGCAGGACATGATCTTCGTCGGCGGTTTCAACGTGGTGCCCAACGAGGTCGAGGACGTCGTCGGACGCATGCCCGGTGTGCTCGAATGCGCGGCGGTGGGTGTGCCCGACGCCCACCAGGGAGAGCGGGTCAAGCTCGTGATCGTGCGCAGCGACCCGGCGCTCGTCGAGGACCACGTGCATCAGTATTGCGAGCAGCACCTGACCGGGTACAAGCGGCCCAAGACGGTCGAGTTCCGGGCCGAATTGCCCAAGACGCCGGTCGGCCGGGTCCTGCGGCGCGAACTGCGAGGCTGAGCGATGGGCGGGACGCCAGCCCTGGTGGCCATCGTCAGCGCGATGCGCGAGGAGATCGGGGGCCTGCGTTCGCACGTCGACGCCGCCCGCACCGAGCGGCACGCGGGTCGCGACTTCCACCTGGGGCGCCTGCACGGCGTGCCTTGCGTGCTGGTGTTGAGCGGGGTGGGCAAGGTCGCCGCCGCGGCGACCACGGCGATGCTGCTGGACCGCTTCGGTGCGAGGGCGGTCGTGTTCACCGGCACTGCCGGCGGACTGGGGCCGTCGGTCGGCGTCGGCGACGTGGTGGTGGCCTCCGCCCTGCTGCAGCACGACCTCGACGCGTCGCCGTTGTTTCCGCGCTGGGAGGTGCCGCTGACCGGGCGTTCGCGCTTCGAGCCGCACCCCGGCTTGTCGGACCTGCTGGCCGCGGCATCGGCCGACGCGCTGGCCGACCTCGACGCCTGGTGTCCGCCGGCCCTGCGCCATGACCTCGCGCTGGGCGCGCTGCGGGTGCACCGCGGCCTCGTGGTCAGTGGCGACCGTTTCGTCGCGACCCGTGCGGAAGGCGAGACCTTGCGGGCCGCGCTGCCCGACGCCCTGGCCGTCGAGATGGAAGGCGCCGCGCTGGCCCAGGTCTGCCACGACTACGGCGTGCCCTTTGCCGTGCTGCGTTCGATCTCCGACCGGGCCGACGATGCGGCGACCACGGATTTCCTCCAGTTCGTCTCCGGCTACGCCAGCGAACTGACGCACGAGGTGCTGCGGCGGGCCCTGCCAGGCCTGGCCGGCCGGGCCCTTGCGGCTCAAGGTGTGGCTCGAGGCGAAGCTTGAGGCGTGGCGGGGGCGCGGCTTGAGGCGCGGCGGGACACGATCGCGGGGGGCGTCGGCGCTGGCCCGGCCGTCGACAATCGCGGGCATGAACCCGCTCGACCCTTCGACTGCCCTGAATCCTCTCGCCTGCCGCTCGC
>JALOSQ010000339.1 GCA_025458335.1 Ideonella sp. | reverse complement strand
TGCCCGTCTGCGATGACCGAACCAGGAGACTGCGCCATGACCCCGAACCCCGAAGCCCCGGTCCTCGCCTCCAAGGACGAACGCGGTGTCGTCACGCTCACGCTGAACCGGCCGCAGGCCTTCAACTCGCTGTCGGAGGCCGTGCTCGCGGCGTTGCAGCACGAGCTCGACGCGATCGCCCACGACAAGTCCGCGCGCGCGGTCGTCGTCACGGCCACCGGAAAGGCCTTCTGCGCCGGGCACGACCTCAAGGAGATGCGCGCGCACCCGTCGCTGGGCTACTACGCCAACCTGTTCGGGCAGTGCGGGCGGATGATGATGAGCATCCAGAAGCTGGCCGTGCCGGTCATCGCGCGGGTGCAGGGCATCGCGACGGCGGCAGGCTGCCAGCTGGTGGCGATGTGCGATCTGGCGGTCGCCGCGAGCGATGCGCGCTTCGCGGTGAGCGGCGTCAACCTGGGCCTGTTCTGCTCGACGCCGAGCGTGGCGCTGAGCCGCAACCTGTCGCGCAAGGCGGCCTTCGAGATGCTGGTCACCGGCGAATTCATCGACGCGCCGACCGCGATGGCCAGGGGCCTGGTCAACCGTGTCGTGGCGCCCGACCAGCTCGACGCCGAGGTCGAGCGGCTGGTCAGCAGCATCGTGGCCAAGCCGCGCACGGCGCTGGCGATGGGCAAGGCGCTGTTCTACCGACAGCTCGAAGTCGGGATCGAGGCCGCATACGACGATGCCGGCCACACGATGGCCTGCAACATGATGGACGAGTCGGCGCTCGAAGGCGTGCAGGCGTTCATCGACAAGCGGCCGCCCGCCTGGCGCTGAACCACACGCCGGGCGCCGCGCCGCGCGCCGGCGGGCCGCGCCCCCTTTGAAGCGGTGTCCGGCATCCCGCGGGGTGCTTCCCTGGCACATCTTCGCGTTGCCGTGCACCGAAGTTGCCCGCATGGCCGCGCGATGGTGCGCGACGCACCATATGCATGCAATCGGGCGTCGGATCGTATGCAAACGGCGCCCCCAGTTTGTATTCAGGATGGCCCGTGACTTGCTAGCCCGATGCCCGTGAACGCCTCTCGCCGCTCGCCGCAGCGCCCGACCCCCGTCGTGCGTGCCAAGGCCCCGCGTCCGGAGGCGCGCCGGGTCGCGAACCGGTCCGGTGCCGGCGGTCGCCCCGCCGTAGCCCTGGTGCCGCAGGCCGAGCCCCTGTCCGACGCCGAGATCCACGACCGCATCGTGCACGCCCTGCTCGACCAGCGGCTGTCGCCCGGCACCCGCCTGCGCGAGGATGAACTCGGCGCGGTGTTTGGCGTGTCGCGTACCCGGATCCGGCAGGTCCTCATCCGGCTGTCCAGCGAGCGACTGGTGACGCTGCGGCCGAACGCCGGCGCGAGCGTCACCGAGCCGTCGCCTCGCGAGGCGCGGGAGGTCTTCAACGCAAGACGGCTGATCGAGCCCTCGTTGGCCGCGGCGTGCGCCGGCCGCGTGTCGGCGACCGACCTCGCGCGGCTGGCCGCGCTGATCGAGCAGGAGGAGGCGTTGCGCGACGCCGGGGCGCGCGGGGCGGCGATTCGCCTGGCCGGCGACTTTCATCTTGCGCTGGCCGAACTGGCGGGCGATGCGACGCTGGAGCGCTTCGCGCGCGAGCTCATCTCGCGCACGTCCCTGGTGCTGATGTGCTTCGGCCCGCGCGACCACGGCGAGGCGCGCGAGGCGGGCGGCTGTCGATGCCGCGACCACCGGACGCTGCTGGCCGCGCTGCGTCTGCGTGATGCGTCGGCGGCCGCGCGGTTCATGGCCGAGCACCTCGCGCGGCTCGAGTCGCAGCTGGTGTTCGACGCCGAGGAGGCGCCCCAGCGGCCATTGGCCGAACTGCTTGGGGCGGGGTGATGGCCCGGCTGCTGATCGTCAACCCCAACACCACCGGCTCCGTGACGGCGCAGCTGCGCGAGCGGGCGGCACAGGCCGCGCCGCCGGGCGGCCGGCTCGATGCCGTGACGGCCGCCTTCGGCGCGTCGTACATCGCCGACGAACCGGGGGCGGCCATCGCTGCGCACGCCGGGCTCGACGCCTATGCCCAGGCCGTGCTCGACCACGGCTCGCCCGATGCGGTGCTGATCGGCTGCTTCGGCGATCCCGGACTCGAGGCCATGCGGGCGATCGCCGTCGAGCCGGTCCATGGCCTCGCCGAGGCCGCGATGGCCGAAGCGGCTCGGCAGGGGCGCTTCGCGATCGTCACCGGCGGTTTGGCATGGCCCCCGATGCTGAGACGACTGGCGGGCGCGCTCGGGCTCGAGCCGGCGCTTTGCGGCATCGTGGCGATCGAACGCACGGGCGGTGAGCTCGTGGCGGACCCTGCTTCGGCCGTACGGCACCTGGTCGAGGCCTGCGAGACGGCGGTGGCCCGCCATCGGCCCGACGTGATCGTGCTGGGTGGCGCGGCGCTGACGGGCTTCGCGCCGTCCGTCGCGGCCGCCCTTCCGTTGCCCCTGATCGACAGCGTCGAGACGGCGGTGCGGGTGTCCTGGGCTTCGGCCGCGCACCGGGCGACCCAACGAGCCCATCACGTCGACCCGCTGCCGTTGCGTTCCGAGCCCAAGGCCGCGGGTCTCGCGTGGTCGGGTTTGTCGCCTGCCTTGCAGGCCCTGCTGTTCCGCGCGCCGGGTGCTGCTCCGGCCTGACCTGGCACGGCTCTTGCGCCTTCAACCAACCGAAAGGAGATCGCCCGATGACCCTCAGCACCCCATTTGCCCGCCGTGGCGGCTTGGCCCTTGCCGCGGCAGCGGCCTTCGCGTTGGCCGCCCCCGTCGCGCATGCCCAGGAAAAGGTCCTGCGCATCGCGATGACCGCCGCCGACATTCCGCGCACGCTGGGCCAGCCCGACCAGGGCTTCGAAGGCAACCGC
>JALOSQ010000338.1 GCA_025458335.1 Ideonella sp. | reverse complement strand
TCCTCGGCGCCGATCACCTCGCGCGCGACGAAGTCGAGGTTGCCCAGCTTGTCCACCAGCCCGATCTCGATGGCCTGCTGGCCGTTCCAGAACAGGCCGCTGAACAGCTCGGGCGACTCCTTGAGCCGGTCGCCCCGGCCCTCGCGCACCACCGCGATGAACTGCTGGTGGATCTGCTCGAGCGTGGCCTGCAGGTACGCGCGGTGCTGCTCGCTCATCGGCGAGAACGGGTCGCCGATGCTCTTGTTGGCGCCGGCCGTGATCAGCCGGCGCTCGACCCCGATCTTCTCGAGCAGGCCGGTGGCGCCGAAGCCGTCCATCAGCACGCCGATCGAGCCGACGAGCGAGGCCTTGTCGGCGTAAATCTCGTCGGCCGCGGCGGCGATGAAGTAAGCGGCGGAGGCGGCGCTCTCCTCGACCACTGCGTAGACCTTCTTGCCGTGCTTGGCCTTCAGGCGCTTGATCTCGTCGTAGACGATGCCCGCCTGCACCGGGCTGCCGCCGGGCGAGTTGATGCGCAGGATCACGCCCTTGGCGCCGGCGTCCTCGAAGGCCTGCCTGAGCGCGCCCACCAGCATCTCGGCGCTGGCCTCGGTGTCCGAGGCGATCGGGCCCTTGACCTCGACCAGGGCGGTGTGCGGGCCGCTCGGCGCGGTCATCGTGGCCTGCTGCTGGAACAGCGCCGCGGCGACCATCACGAATACGAGCAGCCACATCAGCCGGAAGAAGATCGTCCAGCGCCGCGAGTTGCGCTGCTCTCGGAGGTACTGCTGCAGGAAGCGCTGCGCGAGCGGCTCCCAGGCGGCCCCGGCGGACGGCACTGGCCCGGCGTTGGCGGGCGCCGGGGCACTGCCGAACGGCGGATCGAGGCGCCGCGGATCGTCGTTCGCGCGCGGCGTGGTCGGGCCGAAGTCCGGCTCATCGTGGCGGGTCATGATGCGGTCCTGTGAGCGCCCTGGGGCCACCGCCGCATCGGCGGGGCAGGGCAGGTGGGCGAAGGCAGTGGGGCAGCGGGGCCCGGCCCCGCGCCCGTCAAAACGCCGCGTCGATCGGCTGCGTGTCTCGGGAAGGATACCAATAGACCTTGCCCGATTCCTCGGCAAGGCGAAGCGTCACCAGCCGCCCGCGGCCGCAGGGTCCGCCCACGCAGTGCCCGGTCGACGGCTCATAGGCCGCGCCGTGGATCGAGCACAGGATGAAGCGCCGGTCGGCATCGAGGAACTCGCCCGGCTGCCAGTCCATCTCGGTCGGCACATGCACGCATCGGTTCAAGTAACCGACGACCTGGCCGTCGAAGCGCAGCGCGAAGGCCCGCGCCGGCTGCCGCCACTGAAGCACGTCGAACACGAACGCGCGCCCGCGCTCGGCCAGCTCCGACGACTCGCACAGCAGCACGCGCAAGGGCTCGCCCGTCGCGCCGGCGTCCGGGGCGCCTGCGGCCTGCATGCTCACGCGTGCGCCTCGAGCCAGGCGTGCAGCTCGCCGACCGAGTGCGCCACGTGCAGCGGCCCGAAGGCCTCGAAGCCGTCGGGCTCGTGGGCGCCGTAGCTCACGCCCAGGCTCGCGGTGCCGGCGTTGGCCGCGAGCTGCAGGTCGTGGGTGGTGTCGCCGATCATCAGCGTGCGCCCGGGGTCGACGCCGAACTCGCGCATCAGCTCGTGCAGCATCTGCGGGTGCGGCTTGGGCGAGGTCTCGTCGGCGGTGCGGGTGGCGTCGAACACGCCGTGCAGCGCCACCGTGGCCAGCGCCTCGTCGAGCCCCCGGCGCGACTTGCCGGTGGCCACGCCGAGCCAATGATGCCGTGCGCGCAGGGCCTGCAGCATCGGCAGCGTGCCATCGAACAGGGTGACCTCGTGCTGGGCGGCGAAGTAGTGATGCCGGTAGCGCTCGGCGAGCTCCATGTAGCGCTCGCGCGGCAGGCCTGGCGCCGCGTGGCGCATCGCGTCGACCAGCCCGAGCCCGATCACGTAGCTCGCGTCGCGCGTGCTGGGCACCGCCACGCCGCAGTCGGCGCAGGCCGCCTGGATGCACCGCGCGATCAGCGCGGTGGAGTCGAACAGGGTGCCGTCCCAGTCGAACACGATCAGGTCGAAGCGGCGGGGGCGGGTCATCGCGGGCGCAGGGCGTTCAGCAGGGATTCGCATTCTGCGGGCAGCGGCGACGTGAGGTCGACCACCGACGCATCGGCCGGATGGGCAAAGCGCAGCCGCGCTGCGTGCAGGAACATCCGCCCGAAGCGGCAGCCGGGCACGGCCTCGCCGCGGGCGAGCGCGCGGTTGAGCTCGAAGTCGCCGTACCGCTCGTCGCCGGCGATCGGCTGGCCGTGCGCGGCCAGGTGCACGCGGATCTGGTGGGTACGACCTGTCTTGAGCGTCACCTCGAGCAGCGTGAAGCCCGGCAGCGCCTCCGCCAGCCGGACCAGCGTGATCGCGCGCCGGGCATCGGGAGCCTCGGCCGCGGCCACCCGCACGGTGCGCGCGCCGCCTTCGGCGTCCTCGCGCTTTGAAAGCGGCAGGTCGATCACCCGGCGATTGGCCGGCCAGGCCCCGCTCACCAGGGCCAGGTAGGTCTTGCGAAGCGGGGCCTCGCCGCCGTGACGGCGGAACTGGTCCTGCAGCGCGGTCAGCGCCGAGCGTCGCTTGGCCAGCAGGAGCACGCCCGAGGTCTCCTTGTCGAGCCGGTGCACGAGTTCCAGGAACTTCGCCTGCGGCCGCCCGCTGCCCCCATGCACCGCGACGCCGGCTGGCTTGTCGACCGCGAGCAGGTGGTCGTCTTCGAGCAGGATCGGGAACTCGCGCGCCGGGGCGGGGCGGGCATCGGCGGCCGGCGTGGCGGTGCGAACCGGCGGGACACGCACCACGTCGCCCTCGGCCAGGCGGGTCTCGGCGCTGGCGCGGCCCCGGTTGACGCGCACCTCGCCGCTGCGGATGACGCGGTAGACGTGCGACTTGGGCACGCCCTTGAGCGTCTTGAGCAGGAAGTTGTCGAGTCGTTGGCCGGCCGAGCCTTCGTCGACGCGAACCTGGCGCACAGCGGGCGTTTTGGCCTCTATACTCGGCACTTCCGAAGTCCGTTGTAAGTGCTTGATTTTGCTCAGTCTACCCGCCGGCAGCTCAGGGCGCCGGGCGGCCGGGGCAGGGTCGCAGGCGCAACGGGCCGCGGATCGGGCGGTGCCCAGGCACCGCCCACAAGCGTGATGCAACGCCCGGCAGGGGCGGCGGGTGCTTTCCCCACGTGAATGCGCAGCCGGTCGAGCCAGGCGGAAGATCCAACGTCGAAAGAACCCGCCCAGCCGCAAGGCTCGGGCACACCACGAGGTTTCCGGCGGCAGATCGCCGGCTGTCCTGCCCGATGGGGCTAGGACGCCCGGGTCTGCAGCCTGCGCAACGCGCCCCCGCCATGATTCCCAGCCCTCGAACCCCGCGATGCTCCCCGGTGCCCGAAGGCACCGCGTCGCGCGACGGCCCGGATCCGGCGAGGTCCCGCGCGGCGCCCGCGCCAACGCTGCACCGGTTCGAACCGCCCCCCTGGGCGGAGACCTTCGCAGTCCAGGGCGATTCCTTCCGGTTCCTTCCCCGTTGATCGTGCGTCGTTGAGCCGCGCACGGGGCCGCCGGCCCCGCGGCGCGGGGTGAGAGCGCGTCCGCGCGGCCCATGGCCGTGCGGCGGGGGAGTGTTCATGAAACGGATGCTGATCAACGCGACGCAGCAGGAAGAGCGTCGCCTCGCGATCGTCGACGGCCAGAAGCTACTCGACTTCGAGACCGAGATCGAAGGGCGCGAGCAGCGCAAGGGCAACATCTACAAGGCGGTGGTCACCCGCGTCGAGCCCTCGCTCGAGGCCTGCTTCGTCGACTACGGCGAGGACCGGCACGGCTTCCTGCCGTTCAAGGAAATCTCGCGCAACTACTTCAAGGAAGGCGTCTCGGTGCGCGACGCGCGCATCCAGGACGTGATCTCCAACGGGCAGGAACTGCTCGTGCAGGTCGAAAAGGAAGAGCGCGGCAACAAGGGCGCGGCGCTCACCACCTACGTGAGCCTGGCCGGCCGCTACCTGGTGCTGATGCCCAACAACCCGCGCGGCGGCGGCGTGAGCCGTCGCATCGAGGGCGAGGACCGCGAGGAACTGAAGGAGAACCTCGAGCAGCTCGACTACCCGAAGGGCATGAGCCTGATCGCGCGCACCGCGGGCATCGGCCGCACCGCGCCCGAGCTCCAGTGGGACCTCAACTACATGCTCAAGCTGTGGGAGGCCATCGAGGGCGCCTCCAAGGCGGGCAAGGGCGCCTTCCTGATCTACCAGGAGTCGTCGCTGGTGATCCGCGCGATCCGCGACTACTTCACTGCCGACATCGGCGAGATCCTGATCGACACCGACGACATCTACGATCAGGCCAAGCAGTTCATGAACCACGTGATGCCGGAGACGGCCAATCGCGTGAAGCGCTACCGCGATGACGCGCCGCTGTTCAGCCGGTTCCAGATCGAGCACCAGATCGAGACGGCGTTCAGCCGCACGGTGAACCTGCCCTCGGGCGGCGCGATCGTGATCGACCACACCGAGGCGCTGGTGGCGGTCGACGTCAACTCCGCGCGGGCCACCCGCGGCACCGACATCGAGGAGACGGCGACCCGCACCAACCTCGAGGCGGCCGACGAGATCGCGCGCCAGATGCGCCTGCGCGACCTGGGCGGCCTGATCGTCGTCGACTTCATCGACATGGACGAGTCGAAAAACCGTCGCGAGGTCGAGAACCGCCTGCGCGACGCGCTGCGCCAGGACCGCGCGCGGGTGCAGTTCAGCTCGATCAGCAAGTTCGGCCTGCTCGAGTTGAGCCGCCAGCGCCTGCGCCCGGCGCTCAGCGAAGGCAGCCATATCACCTGCCCGCGCTGCAACGGCACCGGCCACATCCGCGACACCGAGTCGAGCGCGCTGCAGATCCTGCGCATGGTCCAGGAAGAGTCCATGAAGGACAACACCGCGGCCGTCCACGTGCAGGTGCCGGTCGAGGTGACCAGCTTCCTGCTCAACGAGAAGCGCACCGAGATCACCAAGATCGAGCTGAAGCAGCGTGTCACCGTGCTGCTGATCCCCAATCCGCACCTCGAGACGCCGAACTACAAGCTCGAGCGCCTGCGCCACGACGACCCGCGCCTGGACAGCTTCCGGGCGAGCTACTCGATGATCGAGGAGCCGGACGACGAGGTCGGCATCACCCGTCGGGAGAAGAGCAAGCCCAAGCAGGAACCGGTGATCAAGGGCATCCTGCCCGAGACGCCGGCGCCGGCGGCCATGCCCAAGCCCGAGCCGGCACCCGTTGTCGCGGCCCCGCCGCCGGCCCCTGCAGCGGCCATCCGCCAGCCGGCCCCTGCGCCCGTCGCGGCGCCCGCCGGCAGCGGATTCTTCGGGTGGGTCAAGCGGCTGTTCGGATCCGATGCGCCTGCCCCCGTGGCACCGCCTGCACCGGTGGTGGCGCGGGCGGCCGAGCCGGTTGCGCCCGCGGCCACGCCGGCTCGCCCCGAGCGCGGCGATCGCTCGGGCCGTGGCGGTGATCGAGGCGGCGACCGGCCGGGTGAGCGTGGTGGTGCCCGCGAGGGCGGCCGCCGGGGTGAGCGG
>JALOSQ010000337.1 GCA_025458335.1 Ideonella sp. | reverse complement strand
GTTGGTGGTCGGGCTGGTGCTCTTCCTGGGGATGCATTCGTCGCGGGTGTTCGCGGAGGCCGCGCGCGGGCGCTTCATCGCGCAGCGCGGCGAGATGGCCTGGAAGGGCCTGTACTCGGTGGTGTCGCTGGTCGGGTTCGGGCTGATCGTGGTCGGCTACGGCGCGGCGCGCAGCGGCGAGCCGGTGTTCCTGTGGTCGCCCCCGGTGGCGATGCGGCACATCGCGTCGCTGCTGACCCTCCTGGCCTTCGTGTTGCTGGCTGCCGCATACGTCCCGCGCAACGCGATCAAGGCCAGGCTCCACCACCCGATGGTGCTGGGGGTGAAGACCTGGGCATTCGCGCACCTGGTGTCGAACCAGTTCCTGCACGACGTGCTGCTGTTCGGCGGTTTCCTCGCGTGGGCGGTGCTCAGTTTCCGCGCCGCGCGCCAACGCGACCGGGCGGCGGGCACGGTCTATCCCCCGGGCACGACCGCCGGCACGGTCGCCGCGGTGCTCGTCGGCGTGGTCGCCTGGGCGGTGTTCGCCTTCTGGGCGCACGGCCTGTTGTTCGGCGTGCAGCCCTTCGGCCGCTGACCGGGGGCCGACGGTGTCTGCGTCCCCGACCAAGATCCTCGTCGCCCAGGGCGGCGGGCCGACCGCGGTCATCAACCAGAGCCTGGTGGGCGTCGTGCTCGAGGCGCGGCGCCACCGTGGCATCGATCTCGTCTACGGCGCGCGGCACGGCGTGCGCGGCATCGTCAACGAGGACTTCGTCGACCTCACGCAGGAGACGAGCCACAACCTGGAACTGGTCGCCGGAACGCCGGCGGCGGCGCTCGGCAGCACGCGCGACAAGCCCGACCTGGCGTATTGCCAGGAGATCTTCAAGGTGCTGCAGGCACACGGCATCCGGCATTTCTTCAACATCGGCGGCAACGACTCCTCGGACACCACGCGCATCGTGGCCGACGAGGCGCGCCGCGCCGGCTACGCGCTGCGCTGCCTGCACATCCCCAAGACGATCGACAACGACCTGGTGCTCAACGACCACACGCCGGGATTCCCCAGCGCGGCGCGTTTCGTGGCGCAGGCTTTTGCGGGCGCGAACCTCG
Organism: Ideonella sp.; assembly: GCA_025458335.1. Lineage (GTDB taxonomy): Bacteria > Pseudomonadota > Gammaproteobacteria > Burkholderiales > Burkholderiaceae_C > JAIYCR01. Next base: position 2,231 of record JALOSQ010000337.1, on the reverse strand, counting down.
ACAACGCCGCGCTGCCCGGCGTGTACGTGGGCGTGGTGATGGGGCGCCATGCCGGCTTCCTGACCGCCGCCTCGGCCCTGGGCAAGAAGTTTCCGGACGACGGCCCTCACCTGATCTATGTGCCCGAGCGTGTCTTCGAGCTCGACCGCTTCCTCGCCGACGTCAAGGCGACGCACGAGCGCCACGGCCGCTGCGTGATCGCGGTCAGCGAGGGCATCCACGATGCCAGCGGCCGGCCGATCGCGGCGCAGCTGGCCAAGGACCTCGAGCAGGACGCCCACGGCAACGTGCAGCTGTCGGGCAGCGGCGCGCTCGCCGACCTGCTGTGCCAGGAGATCAAGTCGCGGCTGGGCATCAAGCGCGTGCGTGGCGACACCTTCGGCTACCTGCAGCGCAGCTTCGTGGGCTGCGTGAGCGACGTCGACGCGCGCGAGGCCCGCGAGGTCGGCGAGAAGGCGGTGCAGTTCGCGATGTGGGGCGACCGTGATGGCTCGGTCGCGATCAAGCGCACCGGCTTCTACTCGGCCGACTACGAGCTGCTGCGGCTCGAGGCGGTGGCCGGCAAGACGCGCACGATGGACGACGCCTTCATCGCCCCGTCGGGCACCGACGTGACCGACGCGTTCCGCCTGTACCTGCGGCCGCTGCTGGGCTCGGGCATGCCCGACGCCTTTCGCCTGCGGCCGGCGCCGGTGCCGAAGGTGCTGGGGCGGGCCTGAGCGCATGAACCGCGGTGCCGACCCGCCGGCCGAGGCCACGTCGATCACGACGCTGTTCTCGGACATCGAGGGCAGCACGCGGCTGTGGGAGCAGCGGCCCGACGAGATGCGCGCCGCGCTCGCCGCCCACGACGCCTGCGCCCGCGAGTGCGTCGAGCGGCACCGCGGCACCCTGGTGAAGACCACCGGCGACGGCATCCACGCGGTGTTCGGCGACGCCGTGGACGCCGTGGCGGCCATGGTCGACCTCCTGCTCGCGCTGGCCGACCCGGCCGCCACCGCGGGCCTGCCGCTGAAGGTCCGGCTGGGCGCGCACTGCGGGGCCGACGAGGTGCGCGGCGGCGACTACTACGGCCGCGACGTGAACCGGGCGGCCCGGATCATGAGCGTGGCGCACGGCGGGCAGATGCTGGTCTCGCAGGCCGTGGCGGACCGGGTGGGCGGGCGCTGGCCCGGGGGCACGACCGCACGCGACCTGGGGCTCGTGCGGCTGCGCGACCTGGCCGAGCCGCAGCGGCTGTTCCAGGTCCTGCACCCGGCCCTGCGAGCCGACTTTCCGGCGCTGCGCTCGCTCGAGGCGACCCCCAACAACCTGCCGCAGCAGCTCAACCGGTTCATCGGGCGGGAGCGCGAGTCGGCCGAGGTGCGCGCGCTGCTGCGCGACCATCGGCTGGTCACGTTGCTCGGCCTCGGCGGCCTGGGAAAGTCGCGCCTGTCGGTGCAGCTGGCGGCGGATCTGCTCGACGAGCATCCCGACGGCGTGTGGCTGGTCGAGCTGGCCCCGGTGGCCGACGCGCGGCTCGTCCCGCACGCGGTGGCCGGCGTGCTCGGCGTCCAGGAGGAGCCTGGCCTGCCGCTGGCCGATGCGCTGTCGCGCGCGTTGCGCGATCGGCAGCTGCTCGTCGTGCCCGGGAGGCGCTGCGCATTGCCGGCGAGGCCTGCTATGCGCTGCCGGTGCTGTCGGCCCCGCCGGTGCCGCCCCGCGGCCCCGCGGGCGGTCGGGCGGCGATGCCACCCGTCGAGGCGCTGCTGGAGCACGACGCGGTGCGCCTGTTCGTCGACCGGGCGCAGGCGGCGAAGAGCGGGTTCCGGTTCGAGGCGGCGAATGCGCCGGCGGTTGCCGAGATCTGCGCGCAGCTCGACCGAGCGGATCGGCGACCGCTTCCGCCTGCTCAAGACCAGCGACCAGACCGTGCTGCCGCGCCAGCGCACGCTGCGCGCGCTGATCGACTGGTCGCACGATCTGCTGAGCGGGCCGGAGCGGGCACTCTTCGCACGCCTGTCGGTGTTCGCGGGCGGCTGGACCCTCGAGGCCGCCGAGGCGGTGGCGCCCGGCGGCAACGGGGACCCGATCGACCGCGACGACGTGCTGGACCTGCTGGCGAGCCTGGTGGAAAAGTCGCTTGTGGCCATGGACGCCGACGGGCGTCGGTATCGCTACCTGGAGACGGTGCGCGCGTACGCGGCGGAGCGGCTGGCCGAGGCTGGGGGTGAGGGTGTGGCGCGGGCGGT
>JALOSQ010000336.1 GCA_025458335.1 Ideonella sp. | reverse complement strand
GCGAGCCTGCCGCAGCGCTCGGCCAGCGGCCTGCGCTTCGAGTTCGACGTCGAGTCGGCCCGCTGGGGTGACGAGCCGGTGGCGGTGCCACCCCGGCTGCTGCTCGGCTGGACCAGCGGGTTCCATGAGGACGCCACCTTGACCCAGCCGCAGCGGGCCGTGCGGGCGGGCCAGCGCTGGACCCTGCAGGTCCGGCTGCGGCGGCCGCACGGGGCGATGAATCCCGGCGGCTTCGACTTCGAGCGGCACCTGTTCGAGCGTGGCATCGGGGCGACCGGTGCGGTGCGCGGTGCGCCACCCCAGGTCGTGGCCGCTGCGCCGGGTCACGCGGTGCTGAGGGCACGACAGGCGATGCGAGACGCCATCGAGCGCCAGGTCGGCGACTCGCGGTCGGCCGGCGTGCTCGCGGCGCTGGCTCTCGGCGACCAGTCCGCCATCCTGCGCGACGACTGGGACCTGTTCCGCGTCACCGGGGTGGCGCACCTGATGGCCATCAGCGGGCTGCACGTCACGATGTTCGCGTGGCTCGCCGGTGGGCTCGCCGGCGCCGTGTGGCGCCGCAGTGCGCGCCTGTGCCTGGCCGTGCCGGCCCCGCAGGCCGGGCTGGTGCTGGGGGCGCTGGCGGCGGCCGCGTACGCCGTCTTCGCCGGCTGGGCCGTGCCGGCCCAGCGCACCGTCTGGATGCTGGTCACCGTCGCGGGGCTGGCGCTCGGCGGCCACCGCTGGCCCTGGCCCCTCGTGCTGCTGGCGGCGGGCCTCGTGGTCACGGTGACCGATCCCTGGGCCCTCGGAGATCCGGGCTTCTGGCTGTCGTTCGGGGCCGTCGGCCTGCTGCTGGCGTCGAGCCCGTGGGCGGGGGCGAGCGGCGCGGCCGGATGGTCCCGCGCCGCGTCGGCGGTGGACGCCACCGCGCCGGTGGCCGGCGGCTGGCCTCGGCGGCTCGTCGACGCGGGCCGGGCGGCGGTGCACACCCAGGTGGTCGCGACCCTCGGTCTTGCCCCGCTGACGCTGGTGCTGTTCCAGCAGGTGTCCGTGATCGGCTTCGTGGCCAACCTGGTCGCGGTCCCCTGGATCACGCTCGTGGTGACGCCGTTGGCGCTGCTCGGAGCCTTGTGGCCCGACCTCTGGAGCCTCGGGGCTCTCGCGGTCCGGGGGCTGTCGGCCGTGCTGGCCTGGGCTGCGACGGCCCCCGTCGCCGTGTTCGAGGCCGCCGCCGCGCCCACCTGGATCGTGCTGGCGGCGCTCGCTGGCGGCGCGCTGGCCATCCTGCCCTTGCCGTGGCGCTGGCGCGTGCTGGCCGTGCCCCTGGTGGCGCCGCTGCTGTGGCCGCCGACCTCCCGCCCGGCCCCCGGGGCGTTCGAGGTCGTCGCGCTCGACGTGGGCCAGGGCACGGCCGTGCTGGTGCGCACCCACCGCCACCTGCTGGTGTACGACGCGGGCCCGCGCTTCAGCCGCGACAGCGACGCCGGCGAGCGGCTGGTCCTGCCGGCGCTGCGGGCGCGCGGCGAGCGACGCATCGACCTGCTGATGCTCAGCCACCGCGATCTCGACCACGTCGGCGGCGCGGCGGCACTGCTGGGCGAGCGTGCGGTGGGCGCGCTCGTGTCGTCGCTGGAGCCGTCGCACCCACTGCTGGCAACGGCCGGCGAGCGGGCGGTTCCGACCCGGCCGTGCCGCGCCGGGGACACCTGGCACTGGGACGGCATTCGCTTCGAGGTCCTGTACCCCGACGCCCCGGTGGCCAGCGCGCCGTTGCGCGCGAACACGGTCTCCTGCGTGCTTCGCGTCGGCCTGGACGGCCTGCCGGGCGGTCCGTCCGTGCTGCTCACCGGCGACATCGAGCGCGAGCAGGAGCTTGCCCTCGTGGCCCGGCACGGCCACGCGTTGGCCAGCGAGGTGATGCTGGTGCCGCATCACGGCAGCCGCACCTCCTCGTCAGCGGAATTCCTTCGGGCCGTGTCGCCTCGCTTCGCCGTGGTCCAGGCCGGCTACCAGAGCCGTTTCGGGCATCCCGCGCCCGACGTCGTCCGGCGATACGCCGAGCAGGGCGCCGAGGTGATCGCGAGCCCCGCGTGTGGTGCCTGGCGGTGGACGTCCGACGAGCCGGGGTTCCGGTGCTGGCGGGATTCGGCGCGCCGCTACTGGCATCACCCTGGCGATGGGCCAGCGGCATTGCTGCCTGCCGCCGAGCCTGGCGCGCGAGCGCCCGGCGTGCCGTGAACGCCGCAGGCCGGACGTGGCGTCGGGATCCCCGACACGCGGTGCGAACGCCCGATCTGTCAGGGGTTCTGGGCCCGGAATTTGCTACCCTGATCTGCAGGCAGGAGACCGTGGAATGAGATCGAGCTTCGACGAAATGCAGGCCAGCGCGGTCACGGTGCGGGAGCATTACCGGACCTACGAACGCTGGCTCGCCCAGCAGCCGCGCGACGCGATGCGGGCGCGACGCGAAGAAGCCGAGATGATCTTCCGCCGCGTGGGCATCACCTTCGCGGTGTACGGCGCCAAGGACGAGGATGGGGCCGGCACCGAGCGGTTGATCCCCTTCGACCTGATCCCGCGCGTCATCCCGGCCGGCGAGTGGGCCGAGCTCGAGCGTGGCCTCGCGCAACGGGTCACGGCGCTGAACCGCTTCATTCACGACGTCTACCACGAGCAGGAGATCCTGCGCGCGGGCTACTACGTCCTCGAGGACAACCTGCGCGTGCCCAGCGGCGTGAGCTACATGCTCGAGAACCGCAAGATGATGATGCGGCTGTTCCCGGAGCTGTTCAGCCTGCACCGCGTCGCCCCGGTCGCCCACTACCCCGACCTGCTGCTCGAGACCCTGCGCGCAGTGGCGCCATCGACCGTGAGCGACCCGACCGTCGTCGTGCTGACGCCGGGCATGTACAACAGCGCGTACTTCGAGCACGCCTTCCTGGCGCAGCAGATGGGGGTGGAACTGGTGGAGGGCCAGGACCTGTTCACCCGCGACAACTTCGTCTACATGCGCACGACGCAGGGCCCCAAGCGCGTCGACGTGATCTACCGGCGTATCGACGACGACTTCCTCGATCCGCTGGCCTTCCGGCCCGACAGCACGCTCGGCTGCGCGGGGCTGCTCGCCGCCTATCGCGCGGGCAACGTCACGCTGTCCAACGCCATCGGCACCGGGATCGCCGACGACAAGTCGATCTATCCGTACGTGCCGAAGATGATCGAGTTCTACCTGGGCGAGAAGCCGATCCTGCAGAACGTGCCGACCTGGAAGTGCCGCGAGCCGGAGGACCTCGAGCACGTGCTCGCGCACCTGCCCGAGCTGGTTGTCAAGGAGGTCCACGGCGCCGGCGGCTACGGCATGCTGGTCGGCCCGGCCGCGACGAAGGCCGAGATCGAGGAGTTCCGCTGCGTGCTCGAGGCCAAGCCCGACGGCTACATCGCGCAGCCCACGCTGTCGCTGTCGACCTGCCCGACGTTCGTCGAGACCGGCATCGCGCCGCGCCACATCGACCTTCGCCCATTCGTGCTCAGCGGCAAGCAGGTGCAGATGGTGCCCGGCGGCCTCACGCGCGTCGCGCTGAAAGAGGGGTCGCTGGTCGTCAATTCGTCGCAGGGCGGCGGGACCAAGGACACCTGGGTACTCGAGGCGTGAGGGAGGCCTGAGCATGCTGTCGCGAACCGCCGACCACCTCTTCTGGATGGCCCGCTACATGGAGCGGGCCGAGAACACCGCCCGGATGCTCGACGTCAACTACCAGACGTCGCTGCTGCCGCAGTCGGCCGACGCGGCCGAACGTGGCTGGCGCGCGATGCTCGGCATCTCCGAGCTGTCGAGCGACTTCGCCACGCGCCATGGCGCGGTCAGCGCGCGCAGCGTGATGGACTACATGGTGCGCGACGAGGCGAACCCGTCGAGCATCCTGAATTGCCTGAAGGCGGCGCGCGAGAACGCGCGGGCGGTGCGTGGCACCCTGACGACCGAGGTCTGGGAGACGCAGAACCAGACCTGGCTCGAGTTCCAGCGCCTGGTGCGCGGCAGCGATTTCCACCGCGACCCGAGCCAACTGTTCGAGTGGGTCAAGTTCCGCTCGCACCTGTCGCGCGGCGTGACGGTGGGCACGATGCTGCAGGACGAGTCCTTCCACTTCCTGCGCATCGGCAGTTTCCTGGAGCGGGCCGACAACACCGCCCGGCTGCTCGACGTCAAGTTCCACGCCGTCGCGCCGGAGCACGGCTGGGGTGCCCCCGGCCCCGGCACCGGGATCGTGCCGTCGCAGGCCCAGGCCCAGTCGCAGGCCTCCAGCGATGCGCCAGCGGCTGGCCGCGACCAGGAGGTGGACTTCTACCACTGGTCGGCGATCCTGCGGTCGGTCTCGGGCTTCGAGGTCTACCGCAAGGCCTATCGCAACGTGATCCGTCCCGAGAAGGTCGCCGAACTGCTGATCCTGCGGCCCGACATGCCGCGCTCGCTGGCCTGCTGCGTCAACGAGGTCATGGCGAACCTGCGCATGGTGGCCAACCAGCAGTCCGGCGAGACGCTGCGGATCGCGGGCCGCCTGTGCGCCGACCTGCAGTTCGCCCGCATCGACGAGATCCTGGCCACCGGCCTGCACACCTTTCTCACGCAGTTCCTGGAGCGGGTGAACACGCTGGGCGTGGGCATCAGCCGCGACTTCCTCGTGCCGGTCGAGGCCTGAGACCCCACCCATGTCCATCCACGTTGCGCTCAACCACGTCACCCACTATCGCTACGAGCG
>JALOSQ010000335.1 GCA_025458335.1 Ideonella sp. | reverse complement strand
GCTCGCCGAGCAGCAGCGGGCCATCGCGATCGCCCGCGAGAGCAAGGCGCAGAGCGAGGCGCAGGCCGCGGCCGAGGCGGCCCGCGCGCTGGCGGTGGCAGCCGAGGAGAAGGTCTTCACCGCCCGCGAGATCGAGATGGCCGAGCGCAAGAAGGCGATCGAGCTGATCGGTGCCGCGCAGGCCGCCGAGCGTGAGGCGATCCGCCTGACGATGGCCGCGAAGGCCGAGAAGGACGCCAGCGACGACCGTGGTGCGGCCATCCGCGCGCAGGCCGAGGCCGATGCCGACGCCGAGAAGATCCGCACGCTGGCCGCACGGATCCGCGCCGAGGCCGAGGCCGACGCGATGCGGATGATGAACGAGGCGCAGAACGTGCTGTCGCCCGAGGCCCGCGCGTCGGCCTTGCGCATGGCGCTCGTCAGCAAGGCCGAGGCGATCATCCGCGAGTCGGTGCGACCGATGGAGCGCATCGAGGGCATCAAGATCCTGCATGTCGAAGGCCTGGCCGGTGGTGGCGGGGGCGGCGGCGACGGGGGCGGCTCGCATGGCGGCGGCTTTGCCGACAGCGTGGAGGCCGGCGACATCCAGCGACTGACCGGCGGCGCGGCCGGCGGCCCGGCGGCCCTGCCGCCCGCCTCGCCGCCCTCCAAGGACTGACGCCATGCCCGTCCTAGCCCAACACGCCGCCGCGCCCGTCGGCGGGAGCCGCGCATGATCCGCGTCTACGTCTCCAGCGTCATCGACGCCAGCGCCGACACGGTGTGGGCGCGCATCCGCGACTTCAACGCGCTGCCGCTGTGGCACCCCGCGATCGCCGACAGCCGCATCGAGAACCAGGAGCCGAGCGACCGGGTGGCGGGATGATCCGCGAGCGCCTGCTCGCGCTGTCCGACTACGACTACACCTGCACCTACGAGATCCTCGAGAGCCCGATGGGCGTGGCGAACTACGTGGCCACGCTCAAGCTCACGCCGGTCACCGACGGCAGCCGCACCTTCGCGGAGTGGAGCGCCGAGTTCGACTGCGCCGAGGGCCGCGAGAGCGAGCTCACCGAGCTGATCGGCGGCGGGGTGTTCCAGGGCGGCTTCGACGCCTTGAAGCGCCACTTCGGCCGGCGCTGACCATGGACCCCCAGGCTTCCTTCGGTCGCCACTGACCCATGCTCCAGAAAGTCGTTCGCTCGACGATCATCGACGCGCCGATCGAGCGGGTCTGGGCGGTCATTCGCGACTTCAACAGCCACGACCAGTGGCACGACGTGGTCGAGACGAGCCGGATCGAGGGCGGCGAGAAGAGCGACCAGGTCGGCTGCGTGCGGGCCTTCACGTTGAAGGACGGCAACTTCATCCGCGAGCAGCTGCTCACCCTCGACGACCGCGAGCACAAGAGCACCTATTGCATCGTCGAGGCGACGGTGCCGCTGCAGCGCTACGTGGCCACCGTCACGCTCAAGCCGGTCACCGACGGCAACCGCACCTTCTGGCACTGGGAGTCGACCTTTGCGACACCGCCGGGGCAGGAGCGCGAGCTGCGCGAGATGGTCGCCACGGGCGTCTACGAGGCGGGCTTCGAGAACCTCCGGCGCCACCTGCGACAGGGCGGGGACCTGCGCGTCGCCGGCTCGACCGCCGCGGGCCCGATGCCCACGGCCATGCCCGTGCCGAGTCGACGCATCGCGGTGCGCGCCTACGGCGGTCCCGAGGTGCTGGTCCCCGAGAACGCCGAGGCCGCGCCGCCCGGCGTGGGCGAGGTGCGCATCCGCCAGCGGGCGATCGGCGTGAACTTCATCGACGTGTACCTGCGGCGCGGCTGGATTCCACCGATGATGCCGGTCGAACCCGGGCGCCCGGGCGTGCCCGGCATGGAGGCGGCCGGCACGGTGATCGACGTCGGCGAGGGTGTGAACGGCCTGCTGCCCGGCGATCGCGTGGCCTACCTGGGCCCCGGGGCCGGGGCCTATGCCTCGGTTCGCTCGGTGCCGTTGGAGTGGGTGGTGCCGCTGCCCGCAGCGGTCGAGGATGACGTCGCCGCGGCACTGCTGCTCAAGGGCCTGACCGCCGATGTCCTGCTGCACGACCTCGGCCACGTGCGCGGCGGCACGCGCCTGCTGGTGCATGCGGCGTCCGGCGGCGTGGGCTTGTTGCTGTGCGCCTGGGCGTCGAGCCTGGGCGCGACGGTGATCGGCACGGTGTCGAGCGAGGAGAAGGCACGGCTTGCGCGGGCCCACGGCTGCGAGCACGTGATCGTGACCCGCGACTACCGCTTCGCCCAGGACGTGCAGCGCCTGGGCGGCGCCGACGTGATCGTCGATGGCCTCGGCGACGCCGCTCGTGACGAGAACTTCGCGGCGCTCGCCCGCCGTGGCCACTGGATCAGCCTCGGACAGGCCACGGGCCCGCTCGCGCCGCTGTCGCCGGACCAGCTGGTGGCCAAGTCGGCCACGTTCTCGCGGCCGGTCGTGTTCGACTTCACGACGCCGCGCGCCGAGTTGATGCGCCGCGCCGCGCGCGTCTGGGCGGCCCTGGCCGACGGCACGCTTCGCCGGCCTGTCATCGAACGCTATGCGCTCGATGCTGCCGCCGACGCCCACGCACGGCTGGAGTCGCGTGGCTCGACCGGCTCCCTGGTGCTGATGGCCTGAGGCGTCGATCGAATCCCTTCGGGAGGTGACCGTGATCGCCGGCATGAACCACTTCACCATCACCGCCGAGGACCGCGCCGCGACGCTCGACTATTACAGCGGCCTGCTCGGACTGGTGGAGGGGCCGCGGCCCGACCTCGGGTTCCCGGGCACGTGGCTCTATGCGCCGGGTGGCACCCAGGCGATCCTGCACGTCTACTGGGACCGGCCGATGCCGGCGTCGCGCACCGGCGTGATCGACCACCTGGCCTTCACGGCGACGGACCTCAAGGCGGTGAAGGCGCGCTTCGACGCCCGCGGCGTGCCGTACGACCTGCGCCGCCAGGCAGGGGTCGGCACCTGGCAACTGTTCAGCCACGACCCGAACGGGGCCAAGGTGGAGCTGGACTTCGACGCGGCCGAGACCTTCTGACCGGCGGGGCCGCCGCGGCCGGTGCTCCCGTGTCGCCGTGTCGCACGTCTTGCCGCCACGCGCCGTCAGGGCAGCTCGTGTCCCATGCTGGCCTGCCAGACGCGGTACCAGTCCTCCCGCCCGAGCACCAGCGACTCGGCCGCGACCGCCTCGCGCAGCGCATCGAGACGGCGTGATCCGGTGATCGTCACCGGGCGACTCGGGTGCCGCCGGATCCACGCGTAGGCGACCGTGATCGCGCTGACGCCGTGGTTTCGACCGATCGACTCCAGGACGCCGCGAACGCGCCGCGCCTGGTCTTCCTGGCCGGCGGGCAGCCGGCCGCCGGCCAGGGGTGACCAGATCATCGGCCGAAGCCGCAGATCGGCGGCCTGCTCTAGCGTGCCGTCGGCGAGGGCCTGCATGTGCAGGGGCGAGAACTCGAACTGGTGCGTGGCCAGCGGGATGCGAGCGTGAAGTCGCGCGAACGACGCGACGCCGTGGTTGCTCGCCCCGAAGTGCAGGACCTTGCCGGCCGCCCGCAGGCGCTCGAAGGCGCGGGCGATCTCGTCCGGCTCGGCCAGCAGGTCGGGCCGGTGCAGCAGCAGCAGGTCGAGCCGGTCGGTGCGCAAGGCGCGCAGCGACGCCTCCACCGAGGCCTCGAGGTGGCAGGCCGAACTGTCGTAGGACTTGATCGCGTGCGCCGGCCGCTGTGCCGAGACCAGCCGGATGCCGCACTTGG
>JALOSQ010000334.1 GCA_025458335.1 Ideonella sp. | reverse complement strand
GGCGCGCATCAGCATGCCGGGCGTGCAGAAGCCGCACTGCAGGCCGTGCTCCTTGTAGAAGCCCTCCTGCACCGCGTGCAGCACGCCGCCCTGGGCGAGGCCCTCGACCGTCAGCACCTCGGAGCCGTCGCACTGCACTGCCAGGTGCGTGCAGCCCTTGACCGAGCGGCCATCGACGTCGACGGTGCAGGCGCCGCAGTGGCTGGTCTCGCAGCCGATGTGCGCGCCGGTGAGGTTCAGGTCCTCGCGCAGGAAGTGGACCAGCAGGGTGCGCGGCTCGACCGCGCGCTCCTGGGTGCGGCCGTTGACCGTGACGGTGATGAGCTTCTTGGGCATCGGGGTCTCCTGGGGTGCGCGCCCGACAGGGCGGGCGCGTCGTGTTCGAGGTCGGCAGGTGGCGCCGGACGTGGCGCGGTCGTGCTCGTGTTCGCGGTGCGCCGCCGTTCCGCTCAGGCGCAGCGGGAGGCCGCCTTCAGCAGCGCGCGCTTGACCATCTGGCCGGCCATCGCGGTCTTGTACTCACGGTCGCCGCGCAGGTCCTCGGCCGGGTCGCAGACGGCCATCGCGGCCTGGGCGGCGGCGTCGAGCGTCGCGGCGTCCAGCGGCTTGCCCAGCAGGGCCTGCTCGGCGGCGGTGGCGCGCAGGGCCGCCGGCGCGACGTTGGTGAACGCGATGCGCACGCGGCTCACCGTGCCGCCGCTCATGCCCATGACCACGGCGGCGCCGGCGGTGGCCCAGTCGCCCGTCTTGCGCTTGAGCTTCTCGTACGCCCAGCCGGTCTTCGGCGCGAAGGCCGGCACGCGGATGGCCACCAGGATCTCGTCCTCGGCCAGTTCGGTCATGTAGGTCCCGTGGAAGAAAGCCTCGGCCTTGACGCGCCGGCGGCCCTTGGGGCCTTCGAGCTCGAAGGTGGCGTCGAGCGCGATCGACAGGGCCGGGTGGTCGTTGGCCGGGTCGCCGTGGGCGATGTCCCCGCCGATGGTGCCCCGGTTGCGCACCTGTGGGTCGGCGATGAGGCGCGCGGCCTCGGGCAGCAGCGGGACCTTGGCTTGCAGGATCGGCGATGCGATCAGGTCGTTCTCGACCGTCATCGCGCCGATCACGATCTCCCCGCCGTCCTCGCAGACGCCGCGAAGTTCCGGGATGCGGTTGAGATCGACCAGGTGGGCCGGCTGTGCGAAGCGCAGCTTCATCATCGGCAGCAGGCTGTGGCCGCCGGCCAGGAGCTTGGCGTCGGGGCCGAGGCGGCCGAGCAGTGCGACCGCTTCGCCGACGGACTTCGGCACGTGGTAGTCGAAGGCGGGAGGGATCATCGGGCGCGTCTCCGGTCGTGGTTCTTCGAGCGGCCGATTCTTCCGAGCCGGCGATCACCCCGAACCGGACTGAGGCATGGGGGCTTGGCCTCGCGCACACATGGGTGTCTGCACGAACCGCGGCCCGGCTTGCACGAGTGGCGGCCCGCATGCACGAGCCGCTGGCCTCAGCCCAGGCGGCGTTGCGCAGGCTGCTGGCAGATCCGTGAAAGCCCTGTCTAGGAGATACCCTGACGCGACGCCAGGGGCGCCATGCCCAGGCGCTCCAGCAGGGCGGGCGTGCTGGTGCGCGACACCGGGATCTCCTCGGCGTCGCCGCGCACGCGCAGCGTCACGCGCCCGTCCCCGCGCGTGAGCTGCTCGATCGCCTGCAGGTTGACGATGTGGCTGCGGTGCACCCGCATGAACTGCTCCGGGTCGAGCCGGAGCTCGAGGTCGCCGATGCCGAGGTTGCAGAACTGGCTGCCGGCAGCGGTGATGACGCGGGTGTAGTGGCCGTCGGAGTGCAGCCGCAGCAGGTCGTCGGCATCGACGAGCACGATCTTCTGCCCGGAGATCGTCGGCACCTTGTGGAGCCGCCGGCGCGGCCCGGCATCGGGGCGCTGGGTCTGCGCTTCGTCCGCGGCGACGAGGTCGGTGATGTCGTAGAAGACCAGCACGTAGCCGGCGGTCGATCCGCGCGCGTCACTGGTGCGGCTCACCTTGATCAGCAGCACCCGTTCCGGGATGTTGATGATCATCGTCATCGGCGGCGGGCTGGCCACCGGGCAGACGGCGGCCTGGTCGAGCAGGAACTCGACCTTGGGCTGCGAACGCTCCGGATGGAAGCTCAGCACCATCCGGTCGAAGGGCTGCATCTGCTCCACCGGCAACACGCGGCGTGCGTAGTCGTTCATGCCGGTCACGCGGCGCTCGGCATCGAGGTGCACGATGCCGACGTCGAAGCGTTCGAGCAGGTAGAGCGGCGAGACGGGATGCTGGCGCGTGTCCATGGCGGGCCGGCCGCGGGCGGTCCCTGGGCCGAAGGCGGATTGAAGCACGCCGGCCCGGGGGCGCCCTGGAAACGAAAAAGCCCGCTGGCGCTTGGCCGGGCGGGCTTGCAGGCCGCGTCGACTGTGGAACGCGGCGGGCCGACGGCGACGTCGAGCCTACTTCTTGCGCAGCTTCTGGATCGCGGCGAGTTGGGCGGCCATCGCGGCGAACTCGCTCTGGGCGGAGGCGAAGTCGATGTCGCTCTTCGCGTTCTTCATCGCCTCCTCGGCCAGCTTCTTGGCCTCGCTGGCCTTCGCCTCGTCGAGGTCATGGCCGCGAATGGCCGTATCGGCCAGCACGGTCACGCGGTGCGGCTGCACCTCGAGGATGCCGCCGGCCACGAACACGAACTCCTCATCGCCATTGTCGGCACGCTCGATCCGCACCGCGCCGGGCCGGATGCGCGTGATCAGCGGCGTATGCCGCGGCAGGATGCCGAGCTCGCCGTTCTCGCCCGGCAGCGCGACGAACTTGGCCTCACCCGAGAAGATGCTCTCCTCGGCGGAAACGACGTCGACGTGGATGGTGGCCATGCGATTGATCCCTTACTGCATCTTCTTCGCTTTTTCGAAGGCGTCG
>JALOSQ010000333.1 GCA_025458335.1 Ideonella sp. | reverse complement strand
GGCGTCGACGATGCCGGCGGCCAGTGGCGCCTCGGGTCCCACGACGGTCAGTCCGATCTTCTCTGCGGCGGCGAACTCGGCCAGCTCGAGGATGCCGGGAAACGGCACGTTCCTGAGTCGTGCATCGAGCGCGGTGCCGGCGTTGCCCGGGGCCACGTAGACCCGCTGCACGCGCGGCGACTGCGCCAGCTTCCAGGCCAGTGCGTGCTCGCGGCCGCCGCCGCCGACGACCAGGACCTTCAAGGCCGCCCCCCGGGCCGGGCACCGGCGCCCAGGCGGCCACCGCAGCCGACGGACACGGCAGCCGACGGACACGGCGCCCCTCACAGCTGCAGGTCCGCGTTGTGGTAGACCTCCTGCACGTCGTCGAGGTCCTCGATGACGTCGAGCAGCTTCTGCATGCGCTGGGCGTCGTCACCGCCGAGCTCGATGGTGTTCTCGGCGCGCATGGTCACCTCGGCGACCTCGGGCTTCAGTCCGGCCTTGGCGAGCGCCGCCTGCACGGCCTCGAAGTCGGGCGGCGCGCACAGCACCTCGATGGCGCCGTCGTCGCCGGTGATCACGTCCTCGGCGCCGGCCTCGAGCGCGACCTCCATCACGCGGTCCTCGCTCGTGCCGGGCGCGAACACGAACTGGCCGCAGTGCTTGAACTGGAACGCGACCGAGCCCTCGGTGCCCAGGTTGCCGCCGTACTTGCTGAAGGCGTGGCGCACCTCGGCCACGGTGCGCACCCGGTTGTCGGTCATGCAGTCGACGATGATGGCCGCGCCGCCGATGCCATAGCCCTCGTAGCGGATCTCCTCGTAGCTCACGCCCTCGAGGTTGCCGGTGGCCTTGTCGATGTTCTTCTTGATCGTGTCGAGCGGCATGTTGGCCGCACGCGCCCGGTCGACCGCCAGACGCAGGCGGGGGTTGGACGTCGCGTCACCGCCGCCCTGCCGGGCCGCGACCATGATCTCGCGGATCAGGCGGGTCCAGACGCGGCCGCGCTTCTCGTCCTGGCGGCCCTTGCGGTGCTGGATGTTGGCCCACTTGGAATGACCGGCCATCGCAGATTTCTTCTCTTGATCGGAGGTCAGGATTCTAGGCTCCACGGGCCCGGTGACCGCCCTGCGCGCCGGGGCCCTTCCATCCCGGTCGCCGCCGCGGGCATGGCGCTGCCCTAGACTGCGCGCCACCGCCACGTTCCACCCCCACCGACCATGGCCGATCCCATCCTCGTCGCCCAGCACGGCGACATCGAGTGCCACCTGCTGCCGGCGCTGGCCAACCGCCACGGCCTGATCACCGGGGCCACCGGCACCGGCAAGACGATCACGCTGCAAAAGCTCGCCGAGAGCTTCAGCAAGATCGGCGTGCCCTCGTTCATGGCCGACGTCAAGGGCGACCTCACCGGCATCAGCCAGGCCGGCACGGTGGGCGGCAAGATGGCCCAGATCCTCAAGGACCGAGGGCTGGCCACGCCCGAGTCCTACGCCTGCCCGACCACGCTGTGGGACGTGTTCGGCGAGCAGGGCCACCCGGTGCGGGCCACCGTGAGCGACATGGGCCCGCTGCTGCTCGCGCGCATGCTCGCGCTCAACGAGACGCAGCAGGGCGTGCTCACGCTCGTCTTCAAGATCGCCGACGACAACGGCATGGCGTTGCTCGACCTCAAGGACCTGCGCGCGATGCTGCAGCACGTGGGCGACAACTCGAGCCAGTACACGACCGAGTACGGGAACATCAGCCCCGCCAGCGTCGGCGCGATCCAGCGCGGCCTGCTGCAGATCGAGGAGCAAGGCGGCGACAGGTTCTTCGGCGAGCCGATGCTCGACATCGCCGACTTCATGCAGACGGTCGACGGCAAGGGCGTGGTCAACGTGCTCGCCGCCGACAAGCTGCTCAACGCGCCGCGCCTGTACGCCACCTTCCTGCTGTGGATGCTCTCGGAGCTGTTCGAGACGCTGCCCGAGGTCGGTGACCTCGACAAGCCCAAGCTGGTGTTCTTCTTCGACGAGGCGCACCTGCTGTTCAAGGACGCACCGTCGGCGCTGGTCGAGCGCATCGAGCTGGTGGTGCGCCTCGTGCGCTCCAAGGGCGTGGGCGTCTACTTCGTGACGCAGAACCCGCTCGACATCCCCGACACGGTGCTCGCGCAGCTGGGTAACCGCGTGCAGCACGCGCTGCGCGCCTTCACGCCGCGCGACCAGAAGGCGGTCAAGGCGGCGGCCAGCACCATGCGCGCCAACCCCAAGCTGAATGTCGAGGCGGCGATCACCGAGCTCGCGGTGGGCGAGGCCCTGGTGAGCTTCCTCGACGAGAAGGGCCGTCCGACCGTGACCGAGCGCGTCTACGTGCATCCGCCGGGCAGCCAGATCGGGCCGATCACGGCCGCCCAGCGCCAGTCGCTGATCGCCGGTTCGCTGGTCGCCGGCCAGTACGACAAGACCATCGACCGCGAGTCGGCCTACGAGTTGCTCAAGGGCCGGGCGGTGCACTCCGGCGAGCTCGCCGAGAAGGCCCGGGAAGCCGCCACCGAGTCCGGCGGCGACGCCGGCGGTGGCCTGATGGGCAGCCTCGGCGGGCTGCTCTTCGGCAGCACCGGGCCACGCGGCGGGCGGCGCCAGGGCATCGCCGAGGCCGCCGCCAAGAGCGCGATGCGAAGCGTCGGATCGGCCGTCGGCCGAGAGATCGTGCGCGGCGTGCTCGGCGGCCTGCTCGGGGGCACCACCCGCCGGCGCCGCTGAGGCGCGCGTGTCGGGCGAGTCGTCCAAGGCCAGGCCGCGCCGCATGGGGCTGTGGATCGTGGGTCTGCTGGTGGCCGTGCCGTTGCTGGTGGTGATCGCCGGCCAGTTCGGCGCGTTCGGCGGCTCGCCGCCGGCACACCTCGGCGCGCACGACGGCCGGCTCGCGCCCCCCTCCTCCACCCCGAACAGCGTGTCGAGCCAGGCCGCGCTGCACCCGGAGCATCCTCAGGCTGCCTATGCCGCCATCGACCCGTTTCCGGCGGCCGGCGACCCCGCCGCAGCGATGCGCACGCTGCGCGACCTGATCGCTGCCATGTCGAGCTGCTGCCGGATGCCAGCGCCGGGGTGGTGCACGTTCGCTCGGCCTCGCGGTTGGGGCGGCGGGACTTCGGTGTGAACCGCCAGCGCGTCGAAGCGCTCAGGCAGCGCTACCTCGCGACCCGCGGCTGACCAGCCCCCCGTGCGGGGCGTCCCGGCTCCCCGAGGGCTGGCACCCGCCCAGGCCCGGCGAGGTTGACCGTTCGCGCCCGCCTTGCCGTCGTTGGCGCCCGGGCGTGCCGTTTCGTCGCATGACCGTGGCACTGGCCGCCACCCGCCGGCACAGTGGGCCCGCATCGCCTCTTGCAGGCGCCGGAGCCCCTCATGACGCACCCCGCCGAACTGGCCTCCCAGTCCCCCGCCGTGATCGTTCACGTGGTGGCCGCCGTGTCTGCCCTGGTGGTCGGACCGGCGGCCCTGTGGACGCCCAAGGGCAGCCGATGGCATCGCACGGCCGGGCACGCCTGGGTGACACTCATGGCCGTGACTGCCGTCTCGAGCCTGTTC
>JALOSQ010000332.1 GCA_025458335.1 Ideonella sp. | reverse complement strand
GGCCGACGAGGTGCGCGCGCTCGCCCGCGACCTGGGCACCACGCAGCCCGCGGCGATCCGCCTGAACTACGGCATGCAGCGCGTGCGCGGCGGCGGCAACGCGGTGCGGCTGGTGGCGCTGCTGCCGTGCCTGACCGGCGCGTGGCGGCACCGCGCGGGCGGGATGCTGCTGAGTTCGTCGGGCTGGTTCCCGAAGAACCCGGCGCTCGGGCCGGACGGCGAGCACCGCCTGAAGGCGGTCGTGGTCTACAACAGCAACCCGGTCGCGGTGGCGCCCGAGTCGCCCAAGGTGGTGGCGGGTTTCTCTCGACCCGACCTGTTCACCGTGGTGCTCGAGCACTTCATGACCGACACGGCCGACCTGGCGGACTTCGTGCTGCCGGCCACCACGCAGCTCGAGCACCTGGACGTGCACCTGAGCTACGGCCACACCTGGGTGATGTTCAACGAGCCGGCGATCCCGCCGCGCGGCGAGGCGCGGCCGAACACCGAGTTCTTCCGCCAGATGGCGCGGCGCTTCGCGGTCGAAGACGCGGCCTTCGCCGACCCGTGCTTCGCCGAGTCCGACGAGGACCTCGCGCGCCAGGCCTTCGTCGCGGGCGACGTGCTCGACGCGGGCTTCGACGAACTCCGCTCGGCCGGCTGGGTCAAGCTGCGCCTGCCCGAGGCGCCACTGGCCGAGGGCGCCTTCCCGACGCCGAGCGGCAAGGTGGTGGTCGACGCGCCCGGGCTGGGCGTGCCCGACTTCGTGCCGAACCACGAGTCGGCGGCCACCACGCCGGCGCTCGCGCGCCGCTACCCGTTGGCGATGATCTCGCCGCCGGCGCGCAACTTCCTCAACTCGACCTTCGTGAACGTCAAGAGCCTGCGCGCGATCGAGGGTGAGCCGATCCTCGAGATGCACCCGAGCGACGCCGCGCCGCGCGGCATCGCCAGCGGCCAGCGCGTGCGCGTGTTCAACGACCGCGGCAGCTACCGATGCAAGGTGCAGGTGGGCGACCGTGCGCGCCCGGGCGTGGTCAACGGGCTGGGCATCTGGTGGCGCAAGCTGGGCCCGGACGGCACCAACGTCAACGAGGTGACGAGCCAGGCGCTCACCGACATCGGCCGCGCGCCGACCTTCTACGACTGCCTCGTCGAGGTGCAGGCGGACACGTCCGATGTGCGCTGAGGCCGCGCGCGCCCGGCCCGCGGCCGCACCAGGGGACCCGCCCGGCGACAGCGGCGTCCCGGCGTCGCCGGTGGTTGCCCGACCGGCCCGGGCGCCGCGGCGGCTGGCCTCGGCGCTGGCCGCAGCCTCGCTGCTCGGCTTGGCCGGTTGCAGCACGGTCGACGGCCTCGGCTACTACGCCCAGTCGATCGGCGGTCACCTGTCGGTGCTGCGGGCGGCGCGGCCGGTCAGCGCGGTCATCGCCGACGAGGCCACGCCCGCGGCGCTGCGCGAGCGCCTGGCCTTGTCGCAGCGCATGCGCGACTTCGCGGTGCGCGAGCTCGGCCTGCCCGACAACGCCTCGTACCGGCGCTACGCCGACGTCGGCCGGCCCTCGGTGGTGTTCAACGTGGCGGCGGCGCCCGAGCTGAGCCTCACGCTCGAGACCTGGTGCTTCCCGGTGGTGGGCTGCGTGGCCTACCGCGGCTACTACGACCGGGCCAACGCCGACGCCTACGCCGCGCCGCTGCGCGAGCGCGGCCTCGAGGTCATGGTCTACGGCGTGCCGGCCTACTCGACGCTGGGCAAGCTGCCGCTGTGGTGGGACTGGTGGGCCGACCCGCTGCTCAACACCTTCATCCAGTGGCCCGAGGGCGAGCTGGCGCGGCTGATCTTCCACGAGCTGGCGCACCAGGTCGCCTTCGCGGCCGGCGACACCGAGTTCAACGAGAGCTACGCCACCGCGGTCGAGCGCCTGGGCGGGAGGCTCTGGCTCGAGCGCCATGGCGCGCCGGGGGCGCTGGAGGAGTACCAGCGCTTCGACGCGCGGCGCACCGAGTTCAAGGCCCTGACGATGGCCACGCGCGCGCGGCTCGAGGCGATCTACACCGGGCCCGGCAGCGACGACGACAAGCGCCGCGCCAAGGCCGAGGCGATGGCCGCGATGCGAGCCGAGCACGAGCGCCTCAAGGCCGAGCGCTGGGGCGGGTTTGCCGGGTACGACGGCTGGTTCGCCCGCGCCAACAATGCGTCGCTCGGGATGCTGGCCACCTACAACGCACTGGTGCCGGCGTTCGAGCGGCTGTTCGAGCGCGAGGGGCGGGACTTCGCGCGCTTCCATGCCGAGGTGCGGCGCATCGCCGCGCTGCCCACCGCGGCCGAGCGGCGCTCGGCCCTGCCCTGACTTCAACGGAGACTGCCCTTGGCCGACATCCACATCCACCGCGAGCACGCCCTGGGCCTGGCGAAGGCCCGCAAGATCGCCTGGAAATGGGCCGAGGAAGTCGAGGAGAAGTTCGACATGGCCTGCACCGTGATCGAGGGCGAGACCTCGGACACGGTCGAGTTCACCCGCACCGGCGTGCACGGGCGGCTGATCGTGGCACCGGACCATTTCGAGCTCGACGCGAAGCTCGGTTTCCTGCTCGGCGCCTTCGCGGGCACCATCGAGCGCGAGATCCGACAGAACCTCGACACGCTGCTCGGCGCGGCCGCGGCCCAGGGCTCGAAGGCGGCCAAGCCCGCCAAACCCGCCAAGGCGGCAGGAACGGGCGACGTCGCGCCCAAGGCCACGCGCACGGCGGCGGCTCCCCTCAAGCGCGCCGCGACGCGGCCGAAAACCCGCTGAATCATTCCGCAGGGGTTTCGTGCGGAAGTCCTCCGCCACCCTCGTGTCGCCATGGGTTCACGATTGCCCCTGCCCCAGCATCCACCGCCAGAATCGGGCGTCATCCGGCCCCGAGGAGGTGAGTCGATGTCGTCCGCGCTCGGCGAGGTGTTCGACCGGCATCCGCTGCCGCACGTCGCCTTCGACGTGGCGACGCGCGAGATCGTCGCGGCGAACGACGCAGCCGTGGCGTACTACGGCTGGCCGCGCGACGCGTTGCTGCACATGCGCCGCGACGACTTGCTCGATCCCGGCGAGCACGAGGCGATGCAGCGGTTCATGGACGCGCTGGCAGCCTCGGCCGAGACCGGCCCGGAGCG
>JALOSQ010000056.1 GCA_025458335.1 Ideonella sp. | reverse complement strand
GCGATTTGCCGCGTGCCACCCGCACGCCGGCCGGCCCGGAGACCCCCGATGCACCTGCTCGAACCCGTCCTTGCCGACGCCGCCGAGATCACCGCGCTGCGACGCGAGATCCACGCCCATCCGGAGCTGTGCTTCGAGGAGCACCGCACCTCCGACCTGATCGCCAAGGCGCTCACCGACTGGGGCATCCCGGTGCACCGCGGCCTGGGCAAGACCGGCGTGGTGGGCATCGTCAGGAACGGCACCTCGAGCCGCGCGGTGGGCCTGCGCGCCGACATCGACGCGCTGCCGATGACCGAGCACAACACCTTTGCGCACGCGAGCAAGCACGCCGGCCGCATGCACGCCTGCGGTCACGACGGCCACACCGCGATGCTTCTGGCCGCGGCCAAGCACCTGTCGAAGCACCGGAACTTCGACGGCACGGTCTACCTGGTCTTCCAGCCGGCCGAAGAGGGCGGCGGCGGCGCACGCGAGATGGTCAAGGACGGGCTGTTCGAGCAGTTCCCGATGGAGGCGATCTTCGGCGCGCACAACTGGCCGGGCATGGCGGTGGGCCAGTTCGGCGTCAAGAGCGGGCCGATCTTCGCGTCGAGCAATGAGTTCAAGATCACCGTGCGCGGCCGCGGCTCGCACGCCGCGTTGCCGCACAACGGCGTCGACCCGGTGCCGGTGGCCTGCCAGATGGTGCAGGCCTTCCAGACCATCATCACGCGCAACAAGCGGCCGATCGACGCGGGCGTGATCTCGGTGACCATGATCCACGCCGGCGAGGCGACCAACGTGGTGCCCGACAGCTGCGAGATCCAGGGCACGGTGCGCACCTTCACGATGGAGGTGCTCGACCTGATCGAGGAGCGCATGAAGGCGATCGCCGAGCACACGGCCGCGGCCTTCGGCGCGACCTGCGAGTTCGAGTTCGAGCGCAACTACCCGCCCACGATCAACCACCCGGCCGAAACCGAGTTCCTGCGCGGCGTGCTTGGCGGGATCGTCGGGGCCGAGAACGTGCTCGACTTCGAGCCGACGATGGGGGCCGAGGACTTCAGCTACTTCCTGCTCGACAAGCCGGGCAGCTACTTCGTGATCGGCAACGGAGACGGCAGCCACCGCGGCAAGTACGGCCTGGGTCACGACGCGGGGCCGTGCATGCTGCACAACCCGCGCTACGACTTCAACGACGAACTCATCCCGCTGGGCGCGACGATGTGGGTGCGCCTGGCCGAGCAGTGGCTGG
Organism: Ideonella sp.; assembly: GCA_025458335.1. Lineage (GTDB taxonomy): Bacteria > Pseudomonadota > Gammaproteobacteria > Burkholderiales > Burkholderiaceae_C > JAIYCR01. The sequence goes on along the minus strand of JALOSQ010000056.1, from coordinate 9,716 downwards.
CCGCGCGCCGCTGAGGCCCGCAATGCCCGCGGCCGCGGCACAAGCCGCCGTCGGCCGGCCCGCGGCTCGATCGCCCACCCGCATCTGACCATGACCGACGTCGCCGACGCCTTCTCGCAGCGCTACGCCGAGGCGCGCGTCAAGTTCCTCGCGGCCGCCGAGGCCGCCGGGCTCGACGTGCAGCCGCACGTGCACCCGCTGCTCGGCCGCGACGGCGAGACCCTGGCGCTCGACGTCGTGCGCGACGGGCCGGCCGATGCCGGGCGCGTGCTGATCGTCAGCAGCGCCTGCCACGGCGTGGAGGGCTACTGCGGATCGGGCGTGCAGGTGACGATGCTGCGCGATGCCGCGTGGCGCCGGGCCGCGCGCGAGGCGGGCGTGACGGTGCTCTACCTGCACGGGCTCAACCCGCACGGCTTCTCGTGGTGGCGACGCACGACGCACGAGAACGTCGACCTGAACCGCAACTTCCACGACTTCTCGCAGCCGCTGCCGGCCAACCCGGGCTACGACGCGCTGGCCGCGGCGATCGTGCCCGCGACCTGGCCGCCGACACCCGAGAACGAGGCAGTGCTGCAGCGCTACGCCGCCGCGCACGGCGAGCGCGCGCTGCAGGCGGCGCTGTCGGGCGGCCAGCACGCGCACCCGCAGGGCATCTTCTACGGCGGCGTCAACCCGACCTGGAGCAACGCCACGCTGCGCCAGGTACTGCGCGACCACGGGCGCCGCTGCGAGCGCCTGGGCTGGATCGACCTTCACACGGGCCTCGGCCCGAGCGGGCACGGCGAGAAGATCTTCGCCGGGCCCGACGACCCGGCCACGATCGCCCGCACGCGCGCCTGGTGGGGCGACGACGTGACCTCGATCTACGACGGCAGCTCGGCCTCGGCGCGGCTGACGGGCCTGATGTGGCTGAGCGCCTGGCAGGAGTGCCCGCAGGCCGAGATCACCGCGATGGCGCTCGAGTACGGCACGCTGCCGCTCGAGCAGGTCTTCGGCGCGCTGCGCGCCGAGCAATGGCTCGAGAACCACCCCGAGACCCCGGCGGCGACGCGCGACGCGATCAAGCGGCAGATGCGCGACGCCTTCTACACCGACACGCCCGAGTGGAAGCACGCGATCGTCGAGCAGGCGATGGCGGCGGGGCGGCAGGCGGTGGCGGGGCTGGTGGCGCGCTCGCTTCCGGCGTGAACTCTGCCCGACCCCCTGTGGCGGGGTGCTGCGGGGTCGGCGTGCGCTGACGGATCATGCGGGGTGGACCGTCCGCCACCGACGCGCCCGGTTTCGTCCCATGACCCGCCTCGCCCCCCCCGCCCCTCCGAACGACGTCGAACCCCTGCCCGGCCTGCTCTCGCCGCGCTGGATGCGCGATGGCCGCGGCGTGCGCTGGGGGCTGGTGGCGCTGATCCTGAGCTTCACGGTCTTCCAGCGCTTCGGCCTGACGGTCGGGCCGATCTCCGTCAACGGCTCTCTGCTGGTGATGTACGCGCTGCTGGTGATCGCCTGGACGTCGGGCGTGCTGGCGCTGTCGGTGGGCCGCCTGGTGTTCCTGCTGGTGCTGATCGCGGCGGCTGGCGCAAGCACCGCGGTGAACATGACCTTCGGCGCCAGCCGCGAGACGTCGTTGCCGTCGCTGCTGATCATGATCGTGACGCACCTGCCGTTGGCGGCGATGTTCAGGGCCGGGCCCAACCTGCACGTCGACCTTCGCTGGCTGCAGGGGGTCTTCGCGAACGTGGCCTATGCGTGCGCGATCGTCGGGATCGTCCAGTTCGCCGCGCAGTTCGTCATCAAGGCGCCGTGGCTGTTCGACGTGAGCGTCTACATCCCGCCCTTCCTGCAGTCGACAGGGGGATACAACGTCGTCATCCCGGTCAACGACCTGTTCAAGTCGAACGGCTTCTTCTTCAAGGAGCCCTCGCTGTTCTCGCTGCTGCTGGCGTTCGGGCTGCTGCTCGAGATCGCGACGTTCAAGCGCTGGCGGCGGATCGGCGCGATGGTGGTCGCGCTGTTCCTCACGTACTCGGGCACGGGACTGCTGATCCTCGCGTTCGGCCTGCTGTTCCCGCTGCGGGTCAGCACCTTCGTGAGGCTCGGCGCGATCGTCCTGGTGGGCACGATCGCGGCGGCGGCGCTGTGGGACGTGCTGAACCTGGGCTTCACGCTGAACCGGCTGCAGGAGTTCAGCACCCCCACGGCAAGCGCGTACATCCGCTATGTCGCGCCCGTGCGGCTGATCGGCGACTTCATCACCACCGAGCCGTGGTCGTTCTGGCTCGGTTTCGGCCCCGGCAGCATCACCCGGGTCGGCGCCAACCCGTTCTACGAGTTCCACCACCCGACCTGGGCCAAGGCCTTGTTCGAGTATGGCCTGGTCGGCCTGACGGCCCTTCTGGCCATCGCGCTGGCCTGCCTGCGCGACCCGCGCGTGCCGATGCAGGTGCGGGCCGCAACGCTGTTCTGCTGGATCGGCACCGGCGGCTTCCTGCTGGTGCCCGAGGTCGTGTACATGCTGCTGGTGTTCGGCGGCCTGATGTGGGCGGTGCCCGACCAACCGGTCGCATCGCACGGGCAGGAGCCGGCTCCCCCCGTGAACGCGGGCGCGGCGCCCCCCCCTGCCGCTGCCGACAATCCGCCGGCGCGTCTTGCCTGACCTCCCCGAACGACATCCCATACGGAGACCACGACTTGGGCACTGCCACCGCGCCACCACACGAACTCGACACGGCGTCGGCGGACCACGCCCGCGCGGCATCGCAAGGGCGGCAGCCGCAGGTGACCGTGATCGTCCCGCTGTCCGGCCCGCACCGCCTCGAGTGGGCGCGCCAGGCGGTGGAGTCGGTCCCGCTCGGCTCGCCGCACGTCGCCGCGTTGAACATCGTGCACTCGGGCGGGCCGTGGAACTGGGCGCCCGAATGGCGCCAGGCGCTGGAGCGCCATCCGAAGGTGCGCGTGATCGAGTTTCCGGACCGGGTCGCGGTGGATCCGAGCCTGAACCGCTGCACGTACACGGCCGACACCCGTTGGGCGCTGCTCCTGCCGGACGACGACGCCGTCATCCCCGCGGCCCTCGAGGAGTCCCTGGAGCGGGACCGCGAGATGCTGCACGGCAACGACGGCCTCATCGTCTATGGCTGGTACTACCTCCTGGGCGGACGGTATCGGCACGACTTCGTCCGAAGCCGTCGCGTGTCCGACGCGGCCCGCTACACGCCCAAGTGCTGCAGCACGCTGGTGAACGTGGAGCTCTTCAAGGCCATCGGGGGGTTCGAAGCGCGTTTCGGCAGCTACTCGGACACGGTGGCGTACGCCAAGCTGGCCCGGCAGTTCGGCGCCTGGGTGGGCCCACGCCCGGTCGGGATCTACCGCATGCACAGCGGTCAGATCTCGGTCGAGCGCTATGCCGAGGAGTACCTGCCGTGGGTCGAACCGACCGCCAACGCACTGTGCGAGCTGGTGACCGCCGAAGACGAGCGGCTGCGCGTCAGGCAGCGACTGCAAGCGCATGCCACCAACGTCCACGAGACCTCGCCCAGTGCGCTCGGGCAGATCGCCTATTGGCTGCGCAGTTCGTCCCGGCCGCCCTCGGAGGCAAGCGCTGAGCCCCTCGAACGATGGTCCCCGACGGCGCGGTGATGGTTGATCGAATGCTGAAACGACACGCCGCCCTGTTCGCCGCGCTCGCGTTGGCCATTGCCGGCTCGACCGGCTGCGTCGCCCGCGAGGAACTCCCGCCCGAGCCCAAGGGGCCTCGAGGCGACTACAGCCCGGCGGACTTCGTGCTCGAGTTCGGCGACGAGTTCGACGGCCGCGCCCTGGACCGCTCGCGATGGTGCACGCGCTATGTCTTCGGCGCCGGTCCGCAGCCACAGGTCGAGGATGCGGAGTGCCAGAAGGGCGGCAAGGGCACGCTCGATTTCTTCAACGACGAGAAGCAGCGCTACCGGGACTTCAACACGCTCAACGAGGCGATGCACGTGGTGCGCGACGGCGTGCTCACCCTGCGCGCCACACGGACGGGCACCGACCCGGCCGGCCCGTTCGAGTCGGCGATGATCCGCAGCAAGCACGAGTTCAAGCCCGGTCCGGACCGCTCGTACTACGTCACCGCACGGCTGCGCATGCCCAACGTGCGCGGGACATGGCCGGCGTTCTGGATGATCTCCAGCCTGGGGGCCGACGGCAGCCTCGACTGGCCCCCCGAGATCACCATGGTCGACGCGGGGCTCAACGAAGTGGACGACAAGGCCAACATGTATGCCCTGGGCGCGGTCGTGCACGCGGCGCAGACGCGCACCGGCGCCCGCGATTTCACCTATTCCCACCCCGACTACGAGCGCCGCTGGGGCGTGTTCTCGGCCAAACGGTCACTGCGCGAGATCTGGATCGAGGCAGGCGCCCACTGGACCGAGCAGGGCGTGTGCTTTTTCCTCGACGGCGTGAAGATCGTCTGCGACAACTACCGCTGGGTGTACAACGACGGCAGGCCTGCCAACCCGGCCCATGTGATGGTCAATCTCGCGGTCGGCGGCCACTGGGCCGGACGACACGGGATCAACGACCAGGGCTTCCCGACCCAGGTCGAGGTCGATCACCTGCGTGTCTACCGCGGAGCCCCTCCGCCGACTCGATGAGGCGCTGCGCCGAGCACGCGCCCCCGCTCACTCCCTGTCCCGATGAAGATCCTGGTCCACGATTACGCCGGTCACGCCTTCCCGGCCTCCCTGAGCCGCGCGCTCGCCGCGCGCGGCCACGAGGTCGTGCATGCGTTCGCCGGCTCGCTTCAGACGCCCCGCGGCGACCTGGCCCGGCGCACCAGCGATCCGTCGTCGCTGAGCTTCCGCGAGATCCCGATGGATCCGCGTTACCCGCGCTTCAAGTACTCGTTCGTGAGGCGTCGCTCCATGGAGGTTCGCTACGGACGGGACGTGGCCGCGTTCGTGCGCCAGTGGCAACCTCAGGCGGTGATCTCGGGCAACACCCCGACCGAGACGCAGGACCCGCTGCTGCGCGCGACGATCGAGGCCGGAGGGCGCTTCTACTACTGGGTGCAGGACTTCTACAGCCTGGCCGTCGACCGCCTGCTGCGGGCCAAGCTGCCGCTGCTCGGTCCCGCGATCGGCGCCTGGTACCGGCGGCTCGACCGCTCGCAGTTCCGCCGCAGTGCCGGCATCGTGGCGATCACCGAGGACTTCGCGCCGATCCTCGCGTCGCAGTTCGGGGTCGACCCGCGCGGCATCCACGTCGAGCCCAACTGGGCCGTCATCGAGGATCTGCCGGTGCGGCCGCGCGACAACGACTGGAGCCGCGCCCACGGCCTGCAGGGGCGCTTCTCGTTCCTGTACTCGGGCACGATCGGCATGAAGCACAACCCCGCGCTGATCCTCGAGATCGCACGGCGCTTCCGCGACGACCCGCAGGTTCGCGTGACCGTGATCTCCGAGGGCATCGGCGCCGACTGGCTGCGGCGTGAAGCGGGCACCGAGGGCCTGACGAACCTGCAGGTGCTGCCGTACCAGCCGGTGGCGGTGCTCCCCGACGTGCTCGCCAGCGGCGACGTGCTGCTCGGGATCCTCGAGGCCGAGGCCGGCGTGTTCTCGGTGCCGTCGAAGACGCTGAGCTACCTGTGCGCGCAGCGCCCGCTGCTGATGTCGATACCGGGCTCGAACCTGGCGGCCAAGATGACGCGCGAGGCCGAGGCCGGCCTGGTCGTCGAGCCGCAGGACCTGCAGGGGTGGCTCACCGCGGCAAGCCGGTTGCGCGACGACGCGACCGAGCGCGAGCGGCTGGGCCGCAATGCACGCCGCTTTGCCGAGGCGCACTTCGCGATCGACCGCATCGCCAGCCGTTTCGAGCAGATCCTGAACTCCACCCCCGCCCGGACGGACTCGTGATGCGCTGCCTCTGGATCATCCGACAGGACCCCCGCCCGGCCAACAGCGGGGAGTTGATCTACTCGGGCGGGCTGATCCGCTCGCTCGCCGGCGCCGGCGTCGACGTCACGGTGCTCGCGCACCAGGCCCCCGCCTCCCCCGCGAAGGCGCCGGCGGCTGCACCTGCCGTCGACGCGCGCATCCGATGGGAACTGCACGGCACGATCCCGACGGGCCGCCTGCGCGGCATGATCTCGTCGCTGCCGAGCGATGCCTATCGCCTGGGCAACCCGGTGCAGCGTTCAGCGCTGCGCCGGCTGATGTCCGAGGGGGGCTGGGACTGGGTCGTGATCGACCAGGCCGCTGGTGCCTGGGCGCTCGACGAGCTTCCGCGGTCGCAGCGCGTGGCCTACGTGGCCCAGAACGACGAGGCGACCGTCCGCCGCGAAGTGGCGCACGACCGGGACGGCTCGCTGCCGATGCAGGCGGCGCTGCGCTGGGACGCGTGGAAGTACGGGCGCATGGAGCACCGCCTGGGCGACCGCGCCTCGCTGGTGACGGCCATCACGCCGCGCGACCTGGCGACCTTCCGGGCCCGCCACCCCGGCAAGGCGACGATGCTGCTGATGCCGGGCTACGGCGGCGCGATCCCGGCAGGCCCGGCGCCCCGGCTGACCGCCGACCTGCCACGCCGGGTGGTGCTGGCCGGCGCGTTCGAGTGGCTCGCCAAGCGGCGCAACCTGGAGGCGTTCCTGCGCGAGGCCTCGCCCTCGTTCACCGCCGCCGGCGTGGAGTTCCAGGTCGTCGGCAAGGCCGAGCCCGGATGGTTCGCGGAGCTGGCCAAGCGCTACCCCTGGGCGCGGTTCGACGCCAATGTGCCGTCGATCGACCCGTACCTCTCGCAAGCGCGTATCGGCCTGATCCCGGAGGCGCTCGGCGGCGGCTTCAAGCTCAAGGCGCTCGACTACGTGTTCCGGGGGCTGCCCCTGGCCGCGATCGGGCCGGCGCTGAGCGGTGTGCCGATCGATCCGCACCGCGACGCCGTGGTCGGCGACGACCTGTCGGGGCTCGCGCGGGCTGTGGTCGACCGCATCGACGACCTCGACTTCCTCAACGCGGCGGCCGGCCGCGCGCTGGACGCCTGCCGGCATGCGTTCGACTGGGCCACTCGTGGCCGCGAGCTTCGCGAGGTGCTGACGCAGTCGTGAGCCCAAGCGCCGCCACGGGCGGCCGGCAACTCGGCGACGGGCGCTTGTCCATCCGGTGCGGGAGTCATGCCTTGCCCGCAAGGTCTCGAACCGCCCCCCGTGCGCGCCCGGTTGACCCGTCTGGCGACGTGAACCCGCCACCCCTCCATCCTCCGCCCCTGGCTGGTCGGTTCCGTGCCGGCCCAGCCGAGCCTCCACCACCCGGCCCGCCGGGGGTGGGCGAAAGACTCACCCCGAGTGCGGAGGTCATCCTGACGATGGGCTCCACCGCGAGAGCGGTCGTGCGCGGGACCGGTTATGTTCGATCACGTGAAGCGCGCAGAAGTGTCGGCTTCACCGCAGGTCACCGGCCCTTGCAGCGTTGCCAGGGGCGACACTCAGACGGGCAACGCTTGCTTCTGGAGTCGCGCCAGGAGTGGTCTTGTCCATGAAGGGGCGACGACGATGCGGGTGGAACTGGTCAAGGCTCGAGACCTGGGTGCAACCGAGGAACAGGCATGGGAGTCGATCCGCGGAACGGATCGCGCGCTCGCCAGTCCATTCTTCAGTCTTGCGTTCGCGCGCATCGTGTCGTGCGTGCGCCCCACCGAAGTGGCGGTGATCGAGCTCGAGCAGCGCATCGCCGGCTTCTGGGCGTTCGAGCCGCGGCGGCTTGGGCTCGCAGTGCCGCTGGCCTTCCCGATCAGCGAACATCATGGGCCGATCCTGCGCAGCGAACTCGATGTTCCCGCAGCGCGGCTTCTGCGTGCCAGCGGGCGCCGCATGTACTGGTTCAGCGGCCTTCCCGCGCAGCAGCGCTTGTTCCAGTCATTCCATCGCCGAACCGTACCTTCGCCGATCGTGCTGCTGCACGACTTCGAGGCGTCCGATCAGCAGCGGAAGCTGCGGCGCCTCGCTCGCGAAGTGGGCGAGGTCCGCTTCGAAGCGGACTGCGATGACGCGCGCGTGCTCGAGCGCTTGATCGTGTGGAAGCGCGAGCACGCGGCGCGCACCGGCACGGCGGACGCCCTCGCGGCGCCCTGGACCAGCGCGCTGCTGCGCGAGCTGCACAGGTCACGCACGCCCGAGTTGCGAGGCCGTCTTTCGGTGCTCTGGGCGGGCGATCGCCCGATCGCGGCCCACTTCGGCCTCGTGTCCAACCGCGTCTGGCATTGGTGGTTCCCGACCTACGATCCCGATTACGGCCGGCATTCACCCGGCTTGCTCATGCTGCACGCCATGCTGCAGGCAGGGCGCGAAGAAGGGATCGAGTGGCTCGACTTCGGCCCGGGCGACGAAGAGTTCAAGTGGCGCCTCTCGAACGACACGTTGCCGCTCGCACAAGGGACTGCCTGCACGCTCGCGGCCTGTATCGCGATCGGGCTCAAGCGCAGGTTCGAGGACGCCCTGCGCTCGACCCCCCTGCACGCCGCACTGAGTCGCGCGGTCGGTTGGCACGCTCGCCCACGCAGCGTCTAGCTCATGCCATCGACGGCGGCGACGGGCGATGCATTGAACAGACGCCGCCCTGGCCCGCGGCTTCGGTTCAGCGCCGCGCGATAGACACGGGTCGCCCGCTGCCGCCGTCAGCGTGGCAGTCGCCACGCGGCCGCCACGACACCGTGACCGCGCACCTCGAAAGGGCTGCAGGGCTCAGCCGGCAACCGTCCGTGGGGAACCGACTCCACCGTGACGCTCACCCCTGTGGGCTGGACGGGCTCGGGCCGGCGGTGATCACCGAAGACGGATAGCCGACGACAAGCTGGTCGGGATAGCGAAGCGCATAAGGCTCGATCCGCCGGGCGAACGCCGCATGCAGCGCCGTGACTGGGTCCCGTTCGCACGGATCGGCTGCGAGCGGTGGCTCGATCACGGTTCGGAAGGTGCCCTGCTCTGTGCGTACGCTGAACACGGGCAGCAGCGGCGCGGAAGCCATGATCGCGATCTTGGGTGCGCCATTGGCCAACAGCAGTCGGCCGCCGAGCAAGGGAACATCCACCGTCGCGCCCTCGCGATTGGCGGCGATCGCGACGATCCTGTTCTGGCGCAGGCGCTGGGCGAGCAATCGGGTGGCCGCCAGCGCCGTCATCTCCGGGCCAATCGTGATCCGTTCGGCGAGGAAACGATCCTCGGCGCTGCGCGCTATCTGGTTGAGCCAGCGAATGCCCAGCACGCTGTTGAAGCGGCCATGGTCGTATCGGCTGAGGTGACTGACGGAGTAGCCTCCCCTCGCAAGCGCCACCTTGGCGTGCACCGTGGCATACACCAGAGGCGCAATCCACAGAATCGCGCCATGGCCGCGGGCGATGGCTTCATCGACGTGCTCGCGCCCCTCGAACTCGACCGGCGGGCACCATCCCCCCGGACGCAGGCAGCGCGACAGGTGGAGTTGCAGGACCCGCTCATGCACTGCCTGCTCCGCGACGGCCCGATCGATCAAGTCCTGTGCGACCCGCCCCGAAAGCAATGTCTCCAGCACCCGGCGGCTCGCCGGCAGGTGCGTGTCAGCGCTGCGCCTGACTTTGCGCAGCGATAGTCGGGCGAGCCCGGTCAGCCGCTCCTGCGGAGTGAACCATGCGATGCCCAGCGACAACGGCAACTTGATCATGGCGCGAATGTCTTCCGCGCTGCAGTACGGACGATTCCCGACCTGTCT
>JALOSQ010000331.1 GCA_025458335.1 Ideonella sp. | reverse complement strand
TGCTGTGCACGCGCGGGCGGCCGGCGCCCGGCTCGCGTGATCCACGCACCTGCACGAACCGCTTCATGGCTTTCGCGATCCCGTTCGTCTGGATCGCCGACCCCGACAAGCAGCGGCGCGGCATCGACCTGATCGTGGGCACGCCGCAGCGCATTGCGCCGGCGAGCGTCGACCCGCGCGTCAAGAACTACCACTGGCTCGACTTCGTGATGGGCCTGTTCGAGGCCTACGAGCGCGATGCCGAGACGGTGGTGCTGACCGACGGTGCCGGGCATGTCACCGAAGGCCCGGGATTCAATGTCTTCGCGGTGTTCGGCGGCCTGCCCGCGCCGCGGCTGGTCACGCCGTCGCGTGGTGTGCTCGAGGGCATCTCGCGGCGCACGATGATCGAGCTGGCGCGTGCCGCGGGCTGGACGGTCGAGGAGCGCTTGCTCGGTGTGGACGAATTACGCCGCGCCGACGAGGTGTTCCTGTCGAGCACCGGCGGGGGCGCGATCGCGGTCGCCCGGCTTGATGGCGTGGCGATCGGCGGCCGATCGCCGGGCACCTTTGGGCCGGTCACCGCCGAGCTGCAGGCGCGGTACTGGGCGTTGCACGAGGATCCGAGGCTCACCGAGGCCGTGCGGCGGTGAGGACGATGAGACCGCGGCCGGCCTCGCCGCCTGCCGAGGCGCTGCCCGTCGCCTCTGGCGACGGCTGCATCGATCGCGAGGCCCGCGACGGCATCGGTGCCTCGGCTCGGTGTGCCCTGCCCCCGCTCGCCCCCGTGCCCGCGTTCGAGCCGCCGGTGGCCGGCCTGCTGACCGACATCGACGACACCCTCACCACCGACGGGGCGATCACGCCCGACGCGCTCGAGGCCCTGCGCTCGCTCGTCGCGGCCGGCGTGCCGGTGGTGGCGATCACCGGGCGGCCGGTGGGCTGGAGCGAGCGCTTCGTGGCGGGGCCCGAGGCCTGGCCGGTGTCCGCGATCGTGGCCGCGGGCCGCGAACTTCGAGCGCCTGCAGACCGTGCTCGAGCGCGTTGAGCGCGAGATCCCCGGCGCGCGGCGCTCGACGGACAGCCCGGGCCGCGAGACCGACATCGCGATCGACCACTCGGAGTTCACCCGGCTCGCGCCGGCCACCATCGACCGGGTCGTGGCCCTGATGCGCGGGGCCGGGCTGACGGCCACCGTCAGCTCCATCCACGTCAACGGCTGGCTGGGCGATCACGACAAGCCGTCGGGCGCCGCGTGGATCGTGCGCGAGCTCTGGGGCCGCGACCTGTGGGCCGAGCGCGACCGCTGGGTGTTCGTCGGCGACTCGAGCAACGACGAGGGCATGTTCGGTGCCTTCCCGCAGTCAGTGGGGGTCGGCAACATCGCGCGTTTCTGGCCGCATCTGCGGCACCGCCCGCGCTGGGTTACGCGGGGCGAGCGCGGGGCTGGGTTCGCCGAGGTGGCGGCGGCGGTGCTCGGGCACGGGCTCGGGCGCTGACCGGCCCGCGGCCCCGCGACCGTACAGGGGCCGTGCCGATCCGGAAACCCTCAGAGCACCCGCTTGCGCAGCTGGGTGACCAGCACCTCGGAGGCGACCACCACGACGAAGATGACCAGCAGGATCAGCGCCACTCGCTCCCATTCGAAGGTGTCGATGGCCGCGTTCATCGCCATGCCGATGCCCCCGGCGCCGACCAGACCGAGCACCGACGACTCGCGCACGTTGATGTCCCAACGGAACATCGCAATGCCGACGAAAGCCGGCTTGATCTGCGGCCAGTAGCCGTACTTGCCGACGAAGCCGATCGAGCGGAACGCGATCGCGAAGGTGCCCGCCAGCGAGCCCGGCCCGAAGACCGCGACGAAGAACAGCGCCCACAGCAGCGTGGAGATCGAGCGCGTGGCGACCAACACGAAGCGCGCGAGCCAGTTCACCCAGGCCAGGCGCATGATGTTGCGGGCCGCGAGGAAGCCGAAGGGCACCGCCAGCAGCAGCCCCAGCAGCGTGCCGAGCAGCGCGATCGCGAGCGTGTCGATCAGCGCGTCGTGCACGGTCTGGGCGCCGGTGTTGCGAGGGACCAGGTAGAAGGACCAGTCCACCGGCCACATGCGCGCGAACAGGTCCTGCACCTGCGCCGGGGCGTCCCACAGGAACTCGGGGATCACGTCGACCGAGCGCAGCGAGACCACGATCGCCAGCACGCAGCCGAGGTAGACAGCGAAGCGCGCGAGCCGCTCGCCCGGCGTGAAGCGCTGCCACTCGCGATGGGCCGAGGGCAGGTTGCTCGCGGTGGGCGAAGACGCGGTCATCCGGGCAGCGGATTCACTGGCGGAACACCCGCTTGACCGCGAGCTGCAGGCCCTCGCCGACCAGGATCAGCGCGATGATGCACAGCACGATGCCCAGCACGAAGTCGTAGTCGAAGCGTTGGAAGGCCGCGAACAGCGTGCCGCCGATGCCGCCGGCCCCGACCAGCCCGACGATCGCCGAGTTGCGCAGGTTCGAGTCGGCCAGGTAGGCCATGAAGCCGATGAAGCGGTACATCACTTGAGGCACCACCGCGAAGACCAGCACGTTCGCGAACGAGGCCCCGGTCGCGCGGACCGCCTCGATCGGCTTCATCGAGATCTCCTCGATCGCCTCGGCGAACAGCTTGCCGACGAAGCCGATGCTGGCGACCGTGAGCGCGAAGATCCCGGCCAGCGCCCCGAAGCCGACCGCCTTGACGAATACGATCGCCACGATCACCGGGTGGAAGGTGCGGCACACCGTGATGACGAAGCGCGCGCTCCAGCTGACCCAGCCGGGCATCAGGTTGCGTGCCGCCAGCAGGCCGAGAGGCAGCGACAGCGCCAGGCCGAGCGCTGTCGAGGCCGCGCACCAGCTCGCGCCGCGGGTCGAACAGCGGCGGCCACATGCGGTCGAAGAATTTCGCCGCGTTGTCCAGCCCGGTGACGAAGCGCGCCCAGGACGGGTCGATCCGGCTGGCCGCCCAGGCGGCCAGTACCGCCAGCAGCGTCCAGCCGATGCGCTCGGCGAGCGACATCGAGAAGGGCCGTACATGGCCGGGCAGTCCCACGGTGGGGCTCGACGACGACGGCGCGGGGGACGGCATTGGTGCGGGCCGGCCCGTCAGTGCAGCCAGCTCTCGCCGCCATAGATCGACCCGAGCACCGTGTCGTCCAGGCCCGCGCCGTCACCGTCGTACACCACGCGCCCGCCGCTCATGCCGACGATCCGGTCGGCGAACCGGCGCGCGAGGTCGACGTCGTGCATGTTGACGATCACCGGGATCGCCTCGCGCTGCGCCACGCCCTTGAGCAGTTCCATGATCTCGACCGAGGTCTTGGGATCGAGCGAACTGGTGGGTTCGTCGGCGAGCAGCACGGCCGGGTTCTGCATCACGGCGCGGGCGATACCCACGCGCTGGCGCTGTCCGCCCGACAGCGCATCTGCCCGGGCATTGGCGAAGTCTTGCAGGCCGACGCGGTCGAGCAGCGACCAGGCGTGCCGCAGGTCGGCTTCCTGGAACCGGCGCCGCCAGGCATCGAGCGCGCTGGTGCGGCCCAGCACCCCAGTGAGCAGGTTCTCCATCACCGTCAGGCGCTCGACCAGGTTGTACTCCTGGAACACCATGCCGATGCGCGAGCGCGCGCGTCGCAGCTCGGCCCCGCGCAGGGTGGTGAGATCCACGCCGTCGAGCAGCACGGCGCCGGAGGTCGGCTCGACCAGCCGGTTGATGCAGCGGATGAGCGTGCTCTTGCCCGTCCCGCTCGGGCCGATGATGGCGGTGAGCGCGGCGCCTTCGAAGGCCAGATCGATGCCCTGCAGCACGGGCTTGCCCGGCACGTAGGCCTTGACGAGCCCGCGCAACTCCACGAGGGCCGTCATGCGGCCCGCTCCCGTACGACGGTGGTCATGCGGGTCGACCCGGGTCAGGTGCCGTCCGGCGGCGCGGGGTCGGACGGCCGGCCGCTGGTGGGCCAGCCGCACTCACGCGTGGCCTCACTTCTTCTGCTGCTGGGCGGCGACCTGATCCACCTCTCGCACCACGGCCCAGTCCTTCTGGTAGCTGATCGGCACGAAGCGGTCGACACCCTCGAAGTCCTTCTTCATGGCCTCCGGAAAGCGGAAATCGTTGAAGCACTTGACGATCTGCTGGGCCAGTGCCGGCTGCAGGTCGTGCGCGTGCGCGAACGAGGAGGTCGGGAAGATCTGGCTGCGGTACAGGATCCGGAAGTCGGACTCCTTGATCTGGCCGCGCGCCGCCATGCGCTCGTACACGTCGCTGGCCACGTGGGCTGCGTCGTAGTCACCGCTGTTCACCCCCAGAACAGACTGGTCGTGCTTGCCGGAGAACCGTACCTCGTAGTCCTTTCCGGGCGCCAGACCCTGGGCCGGCAGCAGGGCCAGCGGCGCCAGGTGGCCGGAGTTGGACGACGGTGAGGTGTGCGCCACCTTCTTGCCCTTCAGGTCGCCCAGCTTCTGGAACGGGCTGCTCGCCTTCACGATCGTGATCAGGTTGTAGCCTTGGTAGCCCTTCTCGTTGCCCTTCACCGCGAACGGGATCGCCCCGGCCTTGTTGACCGCGAAAACCGTCGGGCCGGTCGAGAAGCCGCCGACGTGAAGCCGGCCCGAGCGCAGCGCCTCGATCTGCGCCGCGTTGTTCTGGACCTGGAAGAACACGACGCGCTTGCCGGTGCACTGCGCGAGGTAGTCGGTGAACGGCTTGAAGGCGTTCTCGTACTTGGCCGGATCCTCGACCGGGGTGTAGGTGAACACCAGGGTCGACGGGTTCTTCTGCTTCGAGGCGTCGGCTGGCGTGTCGGCCAGCAGGTCGCGGTTGGCGTCGCAATAGATCGCGTCGAGGTCACCTCGGTTCGGACAAGCGTCCTGGGCGAGGGTTGCCGCCGGGGCCAAGAGCGCCAGTGCGGCGAGCGTCGCAAGGGAAGGGATCAAGGGGCGCACGGGTGTCTCCTCGGTCTTGTGGGAAGACCTGCAGTCTAGGCACGCCGGCTTTCCTCGCACACTCGGGGAAGCGCGCGCACCCGTGCAGCGGACAGCCCGGCGTGTGTCCTATGGGGCGGGGCCGCGCGTCGGCCCCGCCCGGGCGCGCCCTGGCAGGTCACGCCAACGCTCCCAGGCGCCGTGAGGCAACACGCGCACCCACGCGTGCCGCTGCATCAGCCGCTCGACATCGGCCTCGCCAGGGGTCCGGCCCCGCAGCACGCCCACGAGACCAAGTAGCCGCAACCACAACGGCAGCCACCAGGGCAGCCGGTACTCGAATCGCTGGCCGGAAGGGGCCTCGTGGATCCAGCGCCGCGGCATGGCATCGTTCGCGCGCCAGCCGGGCCGGCGCGCAGGGACAACCGTGTCGGCCCTTACAGCCCCGCGGCCGCGCGCAGTGCCGCCGCCTTGTCGGTGCGCTCCCAGGTGAACTCCGGCTCCTCGCGGCCGAAGTGGCCGTAGGCGGCGGTCTTCTCGTAGATCGGGCGCAGCAGGTCGAGCATCTGGATGATGCCCTTCGGGCGCAGGTCGAAGTGCTCGTTGACCAGCGCGGCGATCTTGTCGTCGGGCAGCTTGCCGGTGCCCTCGGTGTAGACCGTCACGTTCATCGGGCGCGCCACGCCGATCGCGTACGCGACCTGGATCTGGCACTGCTTGGCCAGGCCCGCGGCGACGATGTTCTTGGCCACGTAGCGCGCCGCGTAGGCCGCCGAGCGGTCGACCTTGGACGGGTCCTTGCCGCTGAAGGCGCCGCCGCCGTGCGGGCAGGCGCCGCCGTAGGTGTCGACGATGATCTTGCG
>JALOSQ010000330.1 GCA_025458335.1 Ideonella sp. | reverse complement strand
GGGTCATGGCCCCGATCGTCGCAGACCCGGTGCGGCCCGCGGGCCGCGGGGTCGCGCCGCCGGGCCGCGGGCTTCAAGTTAGGGGATCGCGGCCGATCCGTGGCCCTGCCAGCGCCCCGCCCTCTACATTCCAGCCGCCGTCCGGTGCGGGCTGTGCCGCCCGCCGGACGAACCGGCCCAACGACGCTCTCCTTGCGGAGGGCTTGTCCCAACCCGCTGCGCGAGCAGCGGGTTCTTTTTCGGCGGCCGTGAAGGGTGGGTGGCCTGTCGGCGTTTCTGACAGGTCGCGGGCTCGGGTTCTGTCCAAGTCACGCAACGATGGGGCAAGCCTTTGATTTCATGAGGATTCCGCTGATCTGGCACGCCCCGTGCTCTGTGCATCGCATTCACGCCACCCGCTGACCGGAGTCACACATGAAGAAACTGCTCACCTCCTTCGCCGCTGCCGCCACGCTTGTGGCGGTTTCCTCGGTCGCCCAGGCGTCCATCGTGCGGGTCACGCAAGCCGCGTTCACGCCGCAGGCTGGCCTGATCACGTTCGGCGAACTTCCTTTGGGCACGGTCAACCCGACGTATACGCCGGCCCTTTACGGCGGGGGTATGGGCGCTCCGACCGTGACGTTTGACGGCTACTTCACCGGCCAGTCGCTGGGGGCGGGCTGCGGCGGTGCGGCGACGGGCTGCGTGGTCGGCTCGCCGACCGGCCCGACCCTGTCGCTGGCCGCAGGTGCGCCGGATACGAGCATCGTGAACGACGGCGCGGCCCCGAACTCTCCGGTGCTGAGCGGCAGCCCCACGTTCAACGGTCCGATCGGCATCCTGTTCGACGTCGACGTGGCCGGCGTGGGCCTGGACGGTGGCTTCTTCAACGCCATCGGCGGCACCGCGATCACGGCCTACGCTCGCGATGGCAGCCTGCTGGGCTCGGTCACCAACACCGGCCTGGGCATCGAGTTCCTGGGTCTGGTCACGAACGACGGTCAGGCGCGCATCGCGGGTCTGCTGTTCAGCCTCGTCGGCGCCGAGCCGGCTGGCTTCGCCATCGACAGCCTGCGCTTCGGCGTTGCCGGCCAGGTGGTGGTACCGGGCGTCCCGACGCCGGGCTCGCTGGCCCTGGCCGGTCTGGCGCTGGCGGCGCTGGGCTTCGCCGGCCGTCGCCGCAAGGCCTGAGGCAAGTCGGCGGGCTGGTCCCGCCCGTCGCCACCAAGGCGGCCCTCGGGCCGCCTTTGTCGTTTGCGGCCGATTCGCCAGCCCGGATCGCCCCCTCGGCCCGGCTGCACCCCGGACGACCTAGACTCGCGGGTCAGCGCCACAACGCCAGCCGCCGTCCACCATGGGTGCCCCCGAAGCCTTCACGCACACGCTCGACGTCGCGCACTGGATCGCCGGTGCGCTCCACCCCGGCCACGGTGACCGCTGGCAGACGGTCTGGAACCCGGCCACCGGGCAGGCCGCGCGCCGCGTGCGGCTGGCCGAGCGCGCCGATGTCGACGCCGCCGTGGCCGCCGCCACCAAGGCGCAGCCCGCCTGGGCCCAGCTGCCGCCGATCCGCCGCGCCCGCGTGCTGAACCGGTTCCTGGCTCTGATGAACGAGCACAGGGACACCCTGGCGGCCATGATCACCGCCGAGCACGGCAAGGTGTTCTCCGACGCCCAGGGCGAGGTCACGCGCGGCATCGAGATCATCGAGTTCGCCTGCGGCGCGCCGCAGCTGCTCAAGGGCGACCACACCGAGCAGGTCTCCACCGGCATCGACAACTGGACGCTGCGCCAGCCGCTGGGCGTGGTCGCCGGCATCACGCCGTTCAACTTCCCCGTCATGGTGCCGTGCTGGATGTTCCCGCTGGCGCTGGCCTGCGGCAACGCCTTCGTCCTCAAGCCCAGCGAGCGCGACCCCAGCGCCAGCCTGCTGATGGCCGAGCTGCTGCAGCGCGCCGGGCTGCCCGACGGCGTGTTCAACGTCGTGCAGGGCGACAAGGTCGCGGTCGACCGCCTGCTCGAGCACCCGGACGTGGCCGCCGTCAGCTTCGTCGGCAGCACGCCGATCGCGCAGCACGTCTACGAGACCGGCGCGCGCCACGGCAAGCGCGTGCAGGCCCTCGGCGGCGCGAAGAACCACCTCGTCGTGATGCCCGACGCCGACCTCACGCAGGCGGTCGACGCGCTGATCGGCAGCGCCTACGGCAGCGCCGGCGAGCGCTGCATGGCCATCAGCGTCGCGGTGCTGGTGGGCGACGTCGCCGAGCGCATCGTGCCGCTGCTGGCGGCGCGCGCGCGCTCGCTGAAGGTGGGCAACGGCCTGGAGGCCGACGCCGAGATGGGCCCGATCGTCACGCGCGAGGCGCGCGACCGCATCGAGGCCGCCATCGGCCGCGGCGTCGCCGAGGGCGCGACGCTGGTGGTCGACGGCCGCGGCCTCACGGTGCCCGGGCCGGATGGCCAACCGCTGGCCGGCTTCTTCACCGGCGGCACGCTGTTCGACCACGTCACGCCGGCGATGAGCCTGTGGCGCGAAGAGATCTTCGGCCCCGTGCTGGCCTGCGTGCGCGTCGCCGGCCTGGAGGAGGCGCTGGCGCTGATCAAGGCCCACGCCTACGGCAACGGCGTGGCCTGCTTCACGCGCGACGGCGCGGTGGCACGCGAGTTCGCGCGGCGCGTCGACGTCGGCATGGTCGGCATCAACGTGCCGATCCCGGTGCCGATGGCCTGGCACGGCTTCGGCGGCTGGAAGAAGAGCCTGTTCGGCGATCACCACGCCTACGGCGAGGAGGGCGTGCGCTTCTACACGCGGCAGAAGAGCGTGATGCAGCGCTGGCCCGACCCCGGCTCGCAGGTTGGGGCCGAAGGCGCCAGCTTCGTGATGCCCACGGCGCGCTGACGCGGGCGGCCGGCCACCCTTCAGCGCGGGCCCCGGCGTGCCGAAAACACAGGACGAACACCGCGAACCCGCCCGCGCGCCCGACC
>JALOSQ010000329.1 GCA_025458335.1 Ideonella sp. | reverse complement strand
CTTCTGGGGCACGCTGCTGACCTGCGAGGAGAACTGGGCCGGCTACTTCCTGCGCAGCTCCACGACCGACAACCCGAACCGCACGGCCAAGGAAGTGACGTCGCTGACGCGCTACACCGTGGGCGGCGACCGCTACCGTTGGGGCACCCGCGCGGCGACCACCGCCGCCGCGATGGCCGCCAACGCTGTCGACTCGGCCGAGGACACCTACGACCGCTGGAATGCGAACCTGCTGGTCGGCGCGACGCCCGAGCAGGACTACCGCAACGCGGCCAACACGATGGGCTGGGTGGTCGAGATCGACCCGTACAACCCGAACGCCGAGCCGAAGAAGCGCACCGCGATGGGCCGCTTCGCACACGAGGCGGCGGTGGCCAACGAGCCGGTGGTGGGCCAGAAGCTGGCCTTCTACATGGGCGACGACTCGCGCGGCGACTACTTCTACAAGTTCGTCTCGGCGGCCTCCTGGGAAGCGGCCGACGCGTACCCGGCCAACCGCATGGCGATCGGCGACAAGTACCTCGACGCCGGCACGCTGTATGTGGCCAAGTTCAACGCCGACGGGCAGGGCGTGTGGCTGCCGATCACCCTGGCGGCGGTGCAGGCGGCGCAGGCGGCGGCCGGTGGCACGCCCAACTACGTCTTCGCGGACCAGGCCGACGTGCTCGTCAACACGCGCCTGGCCGCGGACGCCCTGGGCGCCACCCGCATGGACCGGCCGGAGTGGGGCGCGGTGAACCCGGACACCAAGGAGATCTACTTCACACTGACCGAGAACAACAGCAGCGCACTCAACCCGAACACCGGCTCGCAAGGGCGTCCCCTGGCCTTGATCGACCCGGCGAACCCGCGTTTCTATGCCGACGCGCGCGGCGCGCTGTCCAATGGTTCCGCCCCCTCCACGAACACCGGCAACCCCTTCGGCCACATCCTGCGCCTGCGCGAGACCAACCTCGACCCGGCGGCGCTGACCTTCACCTGGGATGTGTTCCTGTTCGGCGCGCAGGCCGATGCCGATCCGACGCGGGTGAACCTGTCGGGCCTCAGCACGGCCAACGACTTCGCCCGCGCCGACGGGCTGTGGTTCAGCAAGACCACTGGCCTGTGCTGGATCCAGACCGACGACTCGGGCGCCTTCCTCGACCAGTCGAACTGCATGATGCTGGCGGCGGTGGCCGGCCGCGTGGGCGACGGGCGGGCCCTGGCCGCGCTGCCTGCCAGCACCGCAGCCAATGGCAGCACGCCCGCCGGTGCCGCGCTGGCGGCCACGCGCGTGGGCCGGGCGATGACCGACACGACGCTGCGCCGCTTCCTGGTCGGCCCGCGCGACCAGGAGATCACCGGCGTGATCGAGACGCCTGACGGCAAGACCATGTTCGTCAACGTCCAGCACCCCGGCGAGGACACGCCGGCAGCCAACGTGACGGCCAATGCGGGTGACTTCACCAGCTACTGGCCGGCCGCGGAGCGGGCGCCGGGCTCGGCGGCCAACCCGACCGCGCCGCGCCCGCGCTCGGCCACCGTGGTGATCACCAAGAACGACGGCGGGCTGATCGGGTCCTGAACGCGGCCAGCGTGACAGGCCACGGGGCCGGACCGCGCAGGCGGCCGGCCCCGTTCCGTTTGGGTCGGACAGGGGCGCGGAATCCCGAACGCGCGCCGGCCCGTGGCCTCAGCTCACGACGCGAAGCGAGGGCCGCGATGCCGCCCTCACGCCGAAGCAATCGACGAACGTGAAGTACAGCGACGCGTAGAACGCCGTGGAGAACATCAGCACCGCCGGCATCATCACCGCGGTCAGCGCCATCGGCGCCTGGAACGCGAGCGCCACGAGGTTGACCAGCAGCATGAAAACGCCCACCACCACGACCCAGGCGGCCGCGTAGGCGAGGAACGCGCCCTTGTTGCGCCAGACCGCCAGCGTGCTCGAGAACAGCGCCTGCGCCACGCCCTGGCCGCCCCAGTGCACCAGTGCCGGGGCGTGCCAGAACGGGATGGCCAGGGCCGCGGCCAGCACGAGCCGCACGACCATGCCGGTCTGCAGCTGGGGGTCGGCCAGCAGTGCGTCGACCTGCTGGCGCGATTCCGGCCGGTCGCTCGCGAGGGCCTGCTGCAACGCCTCGAAGGTGCCGCCGTCGAGCCAGTCGGTCACGGTGACGAGCGCGAAGCTCGCCACCGCATAGGCCAGGCCCAGCTGGATCAGCGCGAAGCGGCGGGCCGCATCGGTGGTGAGGGGTGCGACGAACACGCCGGGCAGCGGCGTGCGGTCGTGCTCGATCGCCTGCGTGGCGAGCATGAACGCCAACGACACCAGCGGCAGCGACATCAGCACCAGCACGCCGCCCACGATCGGCAGCAGCAGGGCCATCAGCCCGGTGAACAGGAACATCGCGAACAAGCCGGCGAGCGCCAGCGGGCGCGTCATGAAGGCGCCGAAGCCGCGCTGGACCCAGGCGACACCCTGGCGCGCCGGTGCGGCCCGCAAGGTCAGCGTGACGGTGTGGCGGTCCGGCGGGAGTGGCAAGCCTGCCGCGGGGCCCTCGGCGTTCGGGGCTTCGTTGCCGGGGCCGGGGGTCTCGGGCGTGGGGACGACGGGTTCGTTCACAGGGGCTCCGGGTGCCAGGGCGAGGCGATGCGCTCGCGCAGCACACGCTCGAAGTGGCGGGGATCGTGGGGTTGCAGCACGGCCGCCTGGCGCGGCCACAGCAGGTCGGCCTGGCGCGACAGCCAGAAGCGCAGTGCAGCGGCCCGCAGCATCGCCGGCATCAGGCGCTGCTCGGGGCCGGTGAAGGGGCGGCGCTCGGTGTAGGCGCGCACCAGCGACGCGGCGCGGGCCTCGTCGTGGCGGCCCGTGTCCAGGTCGACGCACCAGTCGTTCAGGCACACGGCGACGTCGAGGATCAGCGTGTCGACGCCCGCGAAGTAGAAGTCGACCATGCCGCTCAGGCGGTCACCGCCGGCGTCGTC
>JALOSQ010000055.1 GCA_025458335.1 Ideonella sp. | reverse complement strand
CCTCGACGGCCAGCCTGTCGACCGCTACCTCGACTTCATCGAGGAGTCGGTGCGGCCCTGGAGCTACATGAAGTTCCCGTCGTTGCGCCATCCGGCGGGCGGACCCGGCTGGTACCGGGTCGGGCCGCTGGCGCGTGTGCAGAACGTCGATCGGATCCCGACGCCGCGAGCGGAAGCGGCGCGACAGCGGTTCCTCGCTGCGTTCGGACACGAGCCCGTGCACGCGGTGCTGGCGACGCACTGGGCGCGGATGATCGAGATGCTGCATGCCGCCGAGGTGATCGGCCGGTTGCTCGCCGACGACGTGCTGCTCGGCGCCGGGCGGGGCCCCCTGGCCTGGCCGATGCGGGCCGTGGCCGCGGACACTGCCGATCGCGAGGGCGTCGGTGTGATCGAGGCGCCACGCGGCACGCTGATCCACCACTACACGATCGGCGCGGACGATCGCGTGACGGGCTGCAACCTGATCGTCAGCACGACCCACAACAACGACGCCATGCAGGCGGCCGTGCGAGCCGTGGCCGACGAGATGTTCGACGGCCGCGTGGTGACCGAAGGCATGCTGAATGCGATCGAAGTGGCGATCCGCGCCTATGACCCCTGCCTGAGCTGTGCGACGCACGCCCTGGGCGACATGCCACTGCAGGTGTCGATCGAGACGGCCGACGGCCGGTGCCTCGACCGCGCCTGGCGGCATGCGGACGGAAGGATCGACCATGTGGATTGAAGGCGGACATGAGGCGGGGGATCGCCACGCCGCGCGGCTTCTGCAGCAGGCTGTCGACGGCTTCGTGGCGCCGCTGCTGGTGCTGGCGGTCGGCAACCCGAGCCGCGGTGACGATGCGCTCGGGCCCTGGCTCGTCGACCGGCTGGCCGTCGGGGCGGCGCGGCATCGCGGGCGGCTCGTCGAGTTGTTGACCGACTTCCAGCTGCAGGTGGAGCACAGCGTCGACCTGATCGGGCGGCGCGCCGTCCTGTTCGTCGATGCCGCACGTCCGCGACCAGGTGAGGGCGGCAGGCCCGCCCTGCAACCGCTGCGCGCCGAGTCCGGCCGGGAGTGGAGCACGCACGCCTTGCCGCCAAGCCGGCTGCTCGCGGTGTTCGAGCAGGTCACGGGACGGGCCGCGCCCCCGGCATGGCTGCTCGCGATTCCCGGCCGCTCGTTCGAGCTCGGGGCCCCACTCAGTCCGCCAGCGCGTCGAGCCCTGGATGAAGCCGTTGGACTCGCGGACGGGTGGATCCGGCGGCGGTCACGCCTGCGCCGGCGCGACCTGCCCGCGCCGATTCAGGAGTGGATGTAGCTCTCGAGCTGCGCGATGGTCGACTCGTGGTCGGCAATGATGTCGTCCATGATGTCGCGGATCGAGATCATCCCGAGCACCCGGCCCTGGTCGACCACCGGCAGGTGGCGGATCTTGCGCTGGCTCATCAGCGACATGCAGGTCTTGGTCCCTGTCGCGGACGGCACCACGACGACCTCGCGGGTCATGATCTCGGCAACGCGCGTTTCCCGCGAGTTGCGGCCCTGCAAGGCCACCTTGCGGGTGTAGTCGCGCTCCGAGACGATGCCCACCAGGCGTCCCTGGTCCATCACGAGCAGGGCTCCGACCTCGTGCTCGGCCAGCACCTGCAGGGCGTCGAACACCGTTGCGTCGGGGGAGATGTGGCGCAGCACCAGCGGTCGCTGCTTGAGGAGTTCGCCAACCGGCTTCATGCGTCCTCCGTCGATCCGTGAGCAACCATGATGGCAGCGCTCGCGCCCGCGCGCCAGTGCGGCGTGCCCTGAGGCCGGGTGCGGACGTGCACGGGACCCGCCGTGCCGCCGTGGCCGACCGGTGTCACATCGAGGACTCGAGCATCGCCCGGTAGTCGTCCGCCGAGGCGAGGCGTGGGTTGGTCTTGTGGCAGTGGTCGGCCAGAGCCCCCCGGATGACGGCCTCGAAACGGTCGGGTCGCACGCCCATGGCGGCCAGCCCGCCGGGCAGGCCCAGGCGGGCGTTCATCGCCCGGATCGCGTCGGCCACCGCATGGCCGTGCGGGTCGCAGCCCGGAAGGCCCATCGCATGGGCGATGCGGGCCAGGCGGCGATCGCGCACCATGCTCGGGGCCTCGGCGTTGAAGCGCACGACGGCCGGCAGGAACATCGCGTTCAACGTTCCATGATGCAGCGCGGGATCGACGCCGCCGAGGGCATGGCTGAGGCTGTGCACACAGCCCAGGCCCTTCTGGAAGGCCAGCGCGCCCTGCATGCTGGCGCTCATCATGTGCCAGCGCGCTTCGCGGTCGCCCGGGTCGCGGGTGGCCCGCTCGATGTGGGCCCAGGCGCGCTCCAGGCCGTCCAGCGCGATGCCGTCGGCCGGCGGGTTCGCTGCCGGCGCCATGAAGGTCTCCAGGCAGTGCGCGATCGCGTCCATGCCGGTGGCGGCGGTGAGCCCCGGCGGCAGCCCGAGCGTCAGCTCCGGGTCCAGCAGCGCGGCCCGCGGCACCAGGTGCCAGCTGTGGAAACCGAGCTTGCGACCATCGTCGACGATCACGATCGCGCCACGGGCCACTTCGCTGCCGGTGCCCGCCGTCGTGGGGATCGCGATCAGGGGCAGCACGGCAGCGGTGATGCGGTCGCTCCCCCCTTCGATCGTGGCGTAGTGCGCCAACGGCCCCGGGTGCGTGGCCGAGATCGCCACGGCCTTGGCCAGGTCGATCGACGAGCCGCCGCCGACCGCGACCAGGCCGTCGCAGCCGCTCGTGCGGACCTGTTCGACGGCCTCGCGCACCGAGGCCTCGCGCGGGTTCGGCGTTGTCCGGTCGTACACCGCCGGCGAGGCACCTGGGCTCAGCGTTGCGAGCACCCGGTCGAGCAGCCCGGCGGCGCGAACGCCGGCGTCGGTCACGAACAGTGGCCGGTGGATCCCGAAGCGCTCGAGTTCGCGCGGCAGGTGGCGAATGGCGCCGTCCTCGAGCTCGATCTGGGTGATGTAGCGAATGGTGGCCAAGGCAGGGTCTCCGGGTCGGATGGCGCGGTCCGGGCGCCGCGGGCGCCGGGGTGTCGGTTCGGCGGGCGGGGCGCGGGTCGTGCCAGCCCATTGTGGTCCGTGGCACCATGCGGCTGCATGAGTGCTTCCCTGCTGACGCCCCAGATGGCGGGCGTGCTCGAGCGCGTGCGTCGCGCCAATCCGCCGCCGTTCTATGCCATGACGGTCGAGGAGGCCAGGCGTGCCTATGTCGAGCGCACCGAGGTGCTGGAACTGCCGCGGCTGCGGTTGCCTCGGGTCGAGGACCTGGACGTGCCCGGGGCCGGGGGCGAGCGCCTGCGGGCCCGGCTGGTGTCGGGTCGCCCGGCGGCGGCTGGCGGGCCGCTGCAGCCGGTGGTGCTGTACCTGCACGGCGGTGGCTTCACGATCGGTGAGATCGCCACGCACGACAGCCTGTGCCGACAGCTGGCGCAGCGCAGCGGGGCTGCGGTGCTGTCGGTGGAGTACCGCCTCGCCCCCGAGCATCGGTTCCCGTCGGCGGTCGACGACACCTGGGCCGTGATGTGCTGGCTGGCCGGCGCGCAGCCCGGCATCGAACCGCCGCAGGATGCCGCCTGGGCGCCGAATCCGGCGTCGCTGGGGCTCGACGGTGGCCGGCTCGCGCTGGCCGGTGACAGCGCCGGTGGCACGCTGGCCGCCGTCGCGGCGATTCACGCCAGGGACCTCGGCCTGCGTGTCGCGCTGCAGGTGCTGATCACGCCGGGCACGGCGGCGCGCCCGGATTCGGCATCGCACCGCCTGTTCGCCCACGGCTTCCTGCTGGAGGCCGCCGGCATCGAATGGTTCTTCGACCACTACATCGACCCGCACCTGCGCCATGACTGGCGGTTCGCGCCGCTCGAGGCGCACGACCTGGACGGCGTGGCGCCGGCGCTGGTCGTGCTGGCCGAGTGCGACCCGCTGGTCGACGAGGGCGTGGCCTACGCCGATCGCCTGCGCGCGGCGGGCGTCGAGACCGAGCTCGACCTGGTGCGCGGGGTCACGCACGACTTCATCAAGATGGGCCGCGCCATTCCGGAGGCCCTCAGCACGCAGGCGCTGATCGGCCAGCGCCTGCGCGAACGCCTGTTCCCCTGAAACCAACGACCATGCCCACCCCGACCCGATCCGAGTTCCGGCACCTCGAGCCGCTGCGCGTGCGCTGGGCCGAGATCGATGCGCAGAAGATCGTCTTCAACGCCCATTACCTGATGTACGTCGACACTGCCATCGCAGGCTACTGGCGTGCGATGGCGATGCCTTACTTCGAGACGCTCGAAGCGCTCGGAGGCGACCTGTACGTCAAGAAGGCCACGCTGGAGTACCACGGATCGGCGCGGTACGACGACCGCATCGACGTCGGCGTGCGCCTGCAGCGCATCGGCAACTCGTCGATGTCCTTCTCCACCTGCGTGTTCCGGGGCGACGAGGCGCTGGTGTCTGGCGAACTCCTGTACGTCTACGCCGACCCGGCCACCCAGACAAGCCGGCCGGTCCCGCAGCCGCTGCGCAGCACGCTCGAGGCCTTCGAGGCCGGCGAGCCGATGGTCGAGGTGACGGTCGGCCGCTGGGGCGAGCTCGGCGCGGCGGCGCGTCCCATTCGCCAGGAGGTCTTCGTGCACGAGCAGAAGATCCCGGCCCACCTCGAACACGATGGCGCTGACGACGCCGCCCTGCACGCGGTCGCGCGCAACCGGTTCGGACTGCCGGTGGCGACCGGCCGTCTGCTGCAGATCGGCCACGGGGTCGCCAAGATCGGGCGCATGGCCGTTCTTCCGCTGGTGCGGGGCAGCGGCGTCGGCCGGCAGGTGCTCGAGGCGCTGATGCAGGCGGCCCGCGAGCGAGGCGACCGCGAGGTGATGCTGCACGCGCAGCTCACGGCGGTGCCGTTCTACCGCCGGGCGGGCTTCCTGGAGCGCGGGGAGGTGTTCGAGGAGGCCGGCGTCGCCCACCGCGAGATGCGGCATCCGCTCTGAGGTCGCTCAGCGCCCCGGCGGCCGCAGCAGCGACCGCACGCGCGGCTTGCGGGCTGGCGGATCCGCGGCCACCGCAACAGCCACCTCCGACTCGCGGATGTCCTCGGCATGCGCCGGCCCGGTCGGCTGCACGGGCAGCGTCGCGTACCGAGGCGGCCAGCCACGCACCACGGCATGACGCAGCAAGGCCGCGCTGCCTTGCGCGGTGAAGCTGCGTTCGAGCACGTGGGTGACCAGGCGCTTGTGCACCCGTTCGGTGACCACCAGCGTCGAGGCCCGCGTGCCGTAGCGTCCGTCATCGGTGCGGATGAACGCAGGCGACAGCGCTCGCTCCCACTCCAGCGGGACGCCGGTGCTGGGCAGGCATTCGTCGTCGGCTTCGCTGCGGTCGGCCAGCGCGGCAAACAGCTCGTCGACGAGCCCGTCCAGGCTGGCGTGGCGGTTGAGCGCCACCAGCGTGCGGCGCTTGATCGCCTCGACCTTGGGCCATGGCGCGTCCAGTCGGGCGTTCGACAGCCCGTAGAGACCGCGCTCCAGCCGCCGTGGCTGGGCATCGAGGCTGCTTCCGTAGAAGCAAGCGCCATCCTGGAAGTCCGCGATGACCAGGTTGAAGCCGTTGTAGCCCGACAGTGCGGTCTGGGTCCAGAAGCGGTCTGCGTTCTGGCGACCGCTGAGCCAGCGCGTGACGATCTCGCCCCGGCTCGGCGCGTTAGGTTCGTGCCGGCCCGGCTCGCGGATGTTCGTGACGAGCGCCAGGCGGCCCGTGGCCGTCAGGCCGAGCCAGGTGCCCCCGCTCGACAGGTCCCGGCCCCCGAGGATCGGCAGATCGTCCGGGCGCGGTTGCCACCAGGCGAGCCGGGCGGCGGGGCGGTCGAAGAACTCGTCGCGGTTCGAGGCGATCACCAACGGGAAGCGCCGGCTCTGGTCGAGGGCGATGGCGACGAGACACATGGCGGCGACCTGCGCGCTCAGGCTGGCTCGAAGACCTCGACGTGACGAGGACCGCGCAGCAGCGCGTCACCGAGCGCCGCCCCCAGCACGGCCTCGATCTCGGCCTGCAGGGCCGGATCGAGCACCAGCGCCTGGGTGTCGCGGACCGCGTCGGTCGCGCGGTCGTCGGCAGGGTCGCCCTGCCCAGGGAGCGCCCGCCCGCGTGCTCCCGCGGCCGTGTACACCTCCATCCAGGTGTGGTCCTGCGCGGCGTCGACCGGCGGGCGCCGCAGCAGGCGCGCGTTCAGGCCGGGGTGGGCTCGCTGCAAGGCGGACTGAGCCAGGGACACGCGTGCGCGCACCTCGTCGGCATGCTCCGCAGCCACGCGGTAGTAGACGTACAGCTCGACCGTCATGGATGCGAGCGCCGGACCCTGGTCGGGTGAACGCCTGGCCGGGGCGTCGAGCCCCACGGCCCCGCGCCGCAACGCCGCCGGCTCGTGCCCGGGCGGCGCTCACGCGGCCGCGGGGCTCCCGTCGTGCTCCACCGGCCAGGCATACGGCAACGTCCCGCGGTCAAGGGCCGGGCCCGCCGGGCTGCCCAGGTGCCATGCACCGGGCGCGGCGAGCGCGGCGAGCTTGACCTCCGCCAGCAAGGCGGTCCGCGGTCCCCGGCGCGCCACGTTGACCACCAGGCCCGCAGGTTGGGCCGCATCGCTGTCGTGGAACAGCTCGACCCCCGCGGACACCGCGTCCGCCGCGGTGAACAGGGCCATCCGGCGCTTGACGGTACCCCGGTACTGGCTGCGCGCGACGACCTCCTGGCCGGGATAGCAACCCTTCTGGAAGTTCACGCCGCCGACCAGTTCGAGGTTCACCATCTGGGGCACGAACTGCTCGACGGTGGCGGCGGTGACCCGCGGCAGCCCGGCGTGGATGTCGTCCCAGTGCCAGTCCTCGGGCGTGGCCTCGGCCGCGCCGGCCAGCAACGCCGGGCGGACGCCCGGCGCCGCCACGACCAGGGATCTCGGAACGCCGTCGGCCGAGGGCACTGCCACGGCCCAGCCGTCGTCGGGCGCGTTCAGCGGTGACACCGACCATGCCGCAGCATCGGAGGCCTGACCGGCGAGGCGCCTGCCGCGCGTGCCCCAGACGGTCCACTGGGCGCTGGCGTCGGCGAGCCGGCACTGGGCCCGGAGCACGAACATCGACAGGCGCTTGAGGGTCGGGGCGAGCACGTCGGCACTGCACACGGCCAGCACGGTGTCTGGCGCCGGCCGCAACAGCACGAACGTGGCCAGCAGGCGCCCCTTCGCGGAGCAGTAGCCGGCCAGCCGCGCGGTACCCGGCGACAGCCCGTTGACGTCCTGCGTGAGCTGTCCGTGCAGGAAGGCCGCCGCGTCCCGGCCCTGAGCGCACAGCACGCCGAGGGTGTCGACGTGGGTCGCCCACCAGTCTTGCGGCCCGCCGGCATCCGCGGCGTCGGCGCGCCCGGGGGCGAGGGAGTCGAGGGTCATCCCGACATTATGATGATCCGGCCATGACCAACGGACCCGCCCTGTCGTGAAGAGGCTTTTCGCCTGGCTGGCCGTGCTCGTGGTCGGCGTCGGTGTGCTGGCTGCGGCGGTTGCCTACGCCTGGCTGCACCGCGCGATGCCGCTCGCCACGCCCGCGGTCGAGTACTCGGTCGAGCCCGGCACCTCGCCGCGGGCCGTGGCGCAGGGCTGGGTCGATGCCGGCGTGCGGGTGCCGGCCTGGGCACTGTACGAGTGGTTCCGTTGGTCCGGTGACGCGCGGCGGATCCGTGCCGGGACCTACCAGATCGACGCGGGCACGACACCGGCCGGGCTGCTGGCCAAGATGGTCAGCGGCGACGAGGTGCTGATGACCGTGCGCTTCATCGAGGGCTGGACCCTGCGGCAGGTGCGGGCCGAGCTGGCCCGCACGGAGGGCCTGCGGCCGGTGGCCGCGGCGATGAGCGACGCCGAACTGATGGCGGCCCTGGGCGCGCCCGGCACGCCGGCCGAGGGGCGCTTCTTCCCGGACACGTACGCCTTCAGCAAGGGCACGAGCGACCTCGCGGTGCTGCGCCGCGCCCACCGGGCCATGCAGCGACACCTCGAGCAGGCCTGGGCGGAGCGCACGCCGGACACGCCGCTGCGATCGGCCGACGAGCTGCTGATCCTGGCCTCGATCGTCGAGAAGGAAACCGGCCAGCCCGCCGAGCGGGGACTGGTCGCCGGCGTGTTCGTCAACCGGCTCCGCCTGGGCATGCTGCTTCAGACCGACCCGACGGTGATCTACGGGCTCGGAGAAGCTTTCGACGGGAACCTGCGCAAGCGCGACCTGTTGACCGACGGGCCGTTCAATACCTACACCCGCCCGGGACTGCCGCCCACGCCGATTGCACTGCCCAGTCGCGCGTCGCTGATGGCCGCGGTGCAACCGGACGTCACACGCGCGCTGTACTTCGTGGCACGCGGCGATGGCACCAGTGTGTTCAGCGAGACGCTCGCCGAGCACAACCGGGCCGTCAACCGGTACCAGCGGGGGCGCTGATGGCTGCGGACGTGCGAGGGCGCTTCGTCACCGTCGAGGGCATCGACGGTGCCGGGAAGTCGACGCACCTCGGGGCGATCGCGTCGCACCTGGGCCGCCATGGCGCCGAGGTGGTCCTCACCCGCGAGCCCGGCGGCACGCCCCTGGCCGAGGCCGTGCGCGAGCTCGTGCTCCATCGTGCGATGGATGCCATGACCGAGGCGCTGCTGGTGTTCGCGGCTCGACGGGACCACCTGCGCACGTGCATCGAGCCGGCGCTGGCGCGCGGGGCGATCGTGCTGTGCGACCGATTCACGGATGCGACCTTCGCCTACCAGGGGTGGGGACGCGGGGTCGACGCGGAGATGCTCGAGGCGCTCGAGCGCGCAGTTCAGGCATCGCGCCAGCCCGACCTGACGCTGTGGTTCGACCTTCCCGCCGACGAAGCGGCCGCGCGACGTGCCGCGGCGCGCCAGGCCGACCGTTTCGAGGCCGAGGACGCGACGTTCTTCCACCGGGTTCGCCAGGGTTATGCCGCGCGCGCCGACGCATCGCCTGGGCGCTTCGAACGCATCGACGCCACCGGTACGCCCGAGCAGGTCCGCATCCGGGCGTTCGACGCCCTGGAGCGTCGCGGATGGTGACGATGTCGCCCGCGGCCCGGCTCGAAGAGCGGCCGGCCGGCGTGCTCGGCCCGGATGGAGAGGGGCTGTTGCCCTGGCTGCGGCCGGTCGTCGAGACGGTCCTGTCGCAGCGGCGTGGCCACGCCATCCTGCTGGACGCGCTGGCCGGCGTGGGCGAGTTCGAGCTTTCCATTGCGCTGGCCCAGAGCTGGTTGTGCGAGAGCGCGTCGCAAGGCGCCGGGCTCGCCTGCGGTCGGTGCGCCGCGTGCCACCTGGTGGCGGCGCGGACGCACCCGGACCTGCGGGTGGTCGTCCCGGAGGCCCTGCAGGCGCCGCTGGGTTGGGGCGGCGGCGCCGACGAGGCCGGGGAGGGCGGGACCGAGGGCACCGCCAGCCGACGCAAGCCGAGCCGCGAGATCCGCGTCGAGCAGGTGCGCGCGGTCGTGTCGTTCGCCACCGTGACCGCCGCGCGCGGCCGCGGCAAGGTCGTCGTCGTGTACCCGGCCGAGCGCATGAACGCGATCGCCGCCAACACGCTGCTCAAGACCCTCGAGGAGCCCGCCGGCGACACGCGTTTCGTGCTGGCGAGCGGCGCGGCAGCGCAACTGCTGCCGACGATCCGCAGCCGCTGCCAGCCCTGGGCCCTCGCGGTGCCCGAGACGGCGACGGCGATCGCGTGGCTGCGGGCCGAAGGCGTCGTCCGGCCGGAGGTCCTGCTCGCCGCGGCCGGGGGGCAGCCGCTCGAGGCCAAGGCGATGGCCGAGGCGGGGATCGGTGCCGAGGACTGGCTCTCGTGGCCGGATGAATGGCGTCAGGGTCGTGCCGACCGCCTCGCCGACTGGGGGCTGCCGCGAGCCGTCGAGGCGATGCTCAAGTTGTGTGCGGACCTGCAGCGAATGGCGGTCGGCGGTGCCCCCCGGTTCTTCCCGCGCGAGCGGCTGCCCCGTGCCGCCGATCTCGAACGGCTGAACGTCTGGGCCCGAGAGCTGCTCGAGGCCGCGCGCCATGCCGAGCACCCGCTCCACGTCCCGTTGGCGGTCGAAAGCCTCGCGGAACGAGGGCGACGTGCACTGCGAGCGCCCGTACACTGACCGCATGGCCACGATGACCCCTGGCGGATCCCGCGGCGCCGACTCCGGCGGGCCAAGCATGAGCCAGTTGAGCCCGCCCAGCGTCTTTCCCCCGAGCGTGAGCCCGACCGGCACCCCGGCCGGCCCGGCGGGCGCCGGTCCGGTCACCCGCCCGAGCGTGATCCAGCTCGTGTTCCGCGAGAAGGGGGCGCTCTACGCCGCCTACATCCCGATGCTCAGCGACGGGGGCTTGTTCGTGCCGACCACCCGCGATTACCGGATCGGCGACGACATCTACCTCCTCCTCACCCTGCCCGACGATCCGCAGCGCTACCCGGTCGCCGGCAAGGTCGCCTGGATCACGCCGCCCAATGCGTCGGGCGGGCGGACCCAGGGCGTCGGCGTGCGCTTCCCGTCCGACGAGAAGACCCGCGGCCTTCGGATCAAGATCGAGGAACTGCTGGGCACCAGCCTGCAGTCGTCGAAGCCGACGCAGACCATCTGACGGCAGGCCGCCGAGCCTGCCGCGCCCGACGGACGTGTACGTCGACTCGCACTGCCACCTGAGCTTCCCCGAACTGCACGGCCGGATCGACGAAATCCGTCGCGACATGGCAGCGGCCGGTGTGGACCGGGCGCTCGTGATCTGCACGACGATGGAGGAGTTCGATCGGGTGCACGGCCTGGCGCTGGCGCACGACAACTTCTGGTGCACGGTCGGGGTTCACCCGGACAGCGAGGGCGTGGTGGAGCCCAGCCTCGAGGATCTCGTCGAGGCGGCCGTCCGTCCGCGTGTGGTGGCGATCGGCGACGCCGACATGGGCTGGCAGCGCGAGCGCTTCCGCGTCCATGTCCGGGCGGCCCGGGCAACGAGCCTGCCCTTGGTCGTCCACACCCGCAGTGCCTCGGAGGACACGCTTGCCGTGCTGCGCGAGGAGGGCGGGTCGGCCGTGACCGGCGTCTTCCATTGCTTCACCGAGACGGCGGAGGTGGCGCGGGCGGCGCTCGACCTCGGATTCCACATCTCGTTCTCGGGCATCCTGACGTTCCGCAACGCCGCCGACCTGCGCGAGGTGGCCCGTCTGGTGCCGCTCGACCGGCTGCTGATCGAGACCGACAGCCCCTACCTGGCGCCCGTGCCGCACCGGGGGAAGGTCAACTCGCCGGCCTGGGTGGTGCACGTGGCGCGCCAGGTGGCCGAACTCCGGGGCCTTCCCGTCGAGTCGGTGGCCGAGGCGACGTCGCGCAACTTCGAGCGCCTGTTTCCGGGTGTCCTGGCTCGGTCCGGATCGTCGGCGTGAGGATCAAGTGCTCAAGTATTACTTCAAGTTTCTTCTCTTGAGCGTTGTTCTGATTGGGGCGTCGGCAGTTCGGGCCGACGCCTACGAGAACTTCTTCCGTGCGCTCGAACTGGACGATGCTGCCGTGGTCGGGCGCCTGCTGCAGCGTGGATTCGACGTCAATGCACCCAACCCGCAGGGCCAGCCGGCGCTGACGCTGGCGTTGCAGCGGGGCTCGCTCAAGGTCGCCGACCTGCTGCTGGCGCACCCGGAGTTGCGGGCCGATGCCCTCAACGCGGCGGGCGAGTCGGCGCTGATGATGGCGGCGTTGCATGGCCATCTGGGGCCGATGCGCCGCCTGATCGAACGGGGAGCCCGGCTCGATTCGCCCACCGGGTGGACCGCGCTGCATTACGCCGCGTCTGGAGCGGATCCAGGCGCCGCCGCCTTGCTGATCGAGCGAGGCGTTCCCCTGGACCCTGTCTCGCCGTCGGGCATGACGCCCCTGATGATGGCGGCGCGCTGGGGAGGCGAGTCCGTCGTCGACCTGTTGATCGCGCGCGGAGCCGATGCCTCGCGTCGACACCCAGGTGGCGCGACCCTGGTGGACCTGGCTCGGGCATCTGGCCGGGAGCGCCTCGCCGAACGGTTGGGGCGAAGCGCGCCGCGCTGAGGTCGCCCCGGCAGCCTCCGGGCCGTGACGGATGTCCCGCGCCGTGGCGTTTGTCAGATGTCTTCCGACATTCGGCGTGGCGCTGCGACGACTGGGGCGAACCACGGTGGGCTCCTAGAGTCCACCCATCGCCAGCCTGAACCGGAGTTCGCCATGCAGACCCAGTCGATCGCCGCCAATCCGTTCGCCCTGATGATGGATCCCCAGGCGGTCCTCGAGGCCGTGGAGCGCTCGGCGCCGCTGAGTGGCCTGCAGCG
>JALOSQ010000054.1 GCA_025458335.1 Ideonella sp. | reverse complement strand
CATGGCATAAGCCGCGATCGCCATCCCCTCGATGACGATGTGGGGGTTGAACATCAGGATGTCGCGGTCCTTGCAGGTGCCCGGTTCGCCCTCGTCGGAGTTGCAGACGAGGAACTTGGCGCCCGGAAACGCCCGCGGCATGAAGCTCCACTTCAGCCCGGTCGGGAACCCTGCGCCGCCGCGCCCGCGCAGGGCGCTGAGCTTGACCTCGGCGATGACCTGCTCGGGCGTCATCGGCTCGCCGCCGTCGACGCCGAGCACGCGGCGCAGCGCCTTGTAGCCGTGACGTGGCGGCCGTGGAAGCAGGTCTCGCGTCCGGTGGCCTGGAACTTCGTCAGGTCGAGCATCTCGGTTCCCGTTCGACTTCAGCGGGGCTGCGAACGCAGCAGCGCGACCAACTCGTCGAGCCGGTCGTTGCTCATGAAGCTGCACATCTGCCGATCGTTGACCAGCATCACCGGGGCATCGGCACAGGCGCCGAGGCACTCGCACTTCGAGACCGTGAAGGCGCCG
Organism: Ideonella sp.; assembly: GCA_025458335.1. Lineage (GTDB taxonomy): Bacteria > Pseudomonadota > Gammaproteobacteria > Burkholderiales > Burkholderiaceae_C > JAIYCR01. The sequence goes on along the minus strand of JALOSQ010000054.1, from coordinate 10,866 downwards.
TCGGCGGTGGTGCCGCCGTCCTCGACGCCCAGGGTCTCGCACAGGTGCTCCAGCGCCCGTTGCCCGCCGCGCAGTTGGCAAGGCAGATTCGTGCACACGTTCAGCTTGTAGCGCCCGACCGGCGCCTGGTTGAACATGTTGTAGAAGGTCGTCACCTCGTGGACCGCGATCGGGGGCATGCCCAGCACCTCGGCCACGCCCTTCTCGGCCTCGGCGCTGACGTGGCCCTTTTCCTGCTGGACGATCGCCAGGCAGGCAATCACGGCCGACGCGCGCTGATCCGCCGGGTACTTCGCGATCTCGCGCTCGAAGCGTTCCCGGGTGGACTCGCTGAACATGTCTGCCGCGCTCACCGGTCGATCTCCCCGAACACGATGTCCATCGTGCCGATCATCGCCACGGCATCGGCCAGCATGTGGCCGCGGCACATCTCGTCGAGCGCCGCCAGGTGCGCGAAGCCGGGCGCACGGATCTTCAGCCGGTACGGCTTGTTGGCCCCATCGCTCACGATGTAGATGCCGAACTCGCCCTTGGGGTGCTCCACCGCCGCGTACGCCTCGCCCTCGGGCACGTGAAAGCCTTCGGTGAACAGCTTGAAGTGGTGGATCAGCTCCTCCATGCTCGACTTCATCTCGGCGCGAGTCGGCGGCGCGACCTTGTGGTTGTCGGTGATCACCGGACCGGGGTTGCCCCGCAGCCAGTCGACGCATTGCCGGACGATGCGGTTGGCCTCGCGCATCTCCTGGACCCGGACCAGATAGCGGTCATAGGTGTCGCCGTTGGTGCCCACCGGCACATCGAAGTCCATCCGGTCGTATACGTCGTACGGTTGCTGCTTGCGCAAGTCCCAGGGGATACCGGACCCGCGCAGCATCGGCCCGGTGAAGCCCAGGTTCAGCGCCCGCTCGGGCGTGACGACGCCGATGCCGACGGTGCGCTGCTTCCAGATGCGGTTGTCGGTCAGCAGGGTCTCGTACTCGTCGACATTGGCCGGGAACCGGCGGCTGAAGTCGTCGATGAAGTCGAGCAGCGAACCCTGGCGGTTCTCGTTGAGCTTGGCGATCGCCTTCTCGTTGCGCACCCGGCTGGCCTGGTACTGGGGCATCCGGTCGGGCAGGTCGCGGTAGACCCCGCCCGGGCGGAAGTAGGCCGCGTGCATGCGCGCCCCGGACACCGCCTCGTACATGTCGAACAGGTCCTCTCGCTCGCGGAAGCAGTAGATGAACATGTTCATCGCACCGCAGTCGAGCGCGTGCGTGCCCAGCCACAGCAGGTGGTTGAGCATGCGCGTGAGCTCCGAGAACATCACGCGGATGTACTGCGCGCGCTGCGGAACCTCGATGCCGAGCAGCCGCTCGATCGCCAGGCAATAGGCGTGCTCGTTGCACATCATCGAGACGTAATCCAGCCGGTCCATGTACGGCAGCGACTGGATGTAGGTCTTGCTCTCGGCCAGCTTCTCGGTGGCACGGTGCAGCAGGCCGATGTGCGGATCGGCGCGCTGGATGACCTCGCCATCGAGTTCGAGCACGAGGCGCAGCACCCCGTGGGCCGCCGGATGCTGCGGCCCGAAGTTGAGCGTGTAGTTCTTGATCTCGGCCATCGACGTCGTGCCGTGGGTCAGTGCAGCCCGCCGTAACCCGGCTCGCGGATGATCCGCGGCGTGATCTCGCGCGGCTCGATGGTCACGGGCTGGTAGATGACGCGCTTCTGCTCCGGGTCGTAGCGCATTTCCACATGCCCGGAGGTGGGGAAGTCCTTGCGGAACGGGTGCCCGATGAAGCCGTAGTCGGTGAGGATGCGGCGCAGGTCGACATGGCCCTCGAAGACGATGCCGAACAGGTCGAAGGCCTCGCGCTCGAACCAGTTCGCCGAGCCCCACACGCCGGTCAGGGTCGCGATCGACGGCAGGTCGTCGTCCGGGCAGAACACCTTGAGTCGCAAGCGCCAGTTGTGGCTGACGGAGAGCAGGTGCGAGACGACGCAGAAGCGCGGCCCCTCCCAGGGCTCGTCGCGGTAACCGGAGTAGTCGACGCCGCACAGGTCGACCAGTTGCTCGAAGCCGAAGCGCTCGTCGTCCCGCAGGGCGGTGGCGACGTCGAGGTAGTCCGCCGCCTTCACGACGATCGTCAGCTCGCCGCGGTCGAGCTGCGAACGCACGAGGCGCGCGCCGAAATGCGACTCGAGGGCGCTGCGAAGGGTCTCGATGCTGCTCATGCGACGGGGGGCTTCAACGCGCGATCGTGTTCTCGCGCCGGATCTTGGCCTGCAGCTGCAGGACACCGTAGAGGAGCGCCTCGGCCGTGGGCGGGCAGCCGGGCACGTAGACGTCGACCGGGACGATGCGATCGCAGCCACGCACGACCGAGTAGCTGTAGTGGTAGTAACCGCCACCGTTGGCGCACGAGCCCATGCTCAGCACCCAGCGCGGCTCGGCCATCTGGTCGTAGACCTTGCGCAGCGCCGGGGCCATCTTGTTGCACAGCGTGCCGGCCACGATCATCAGGTCGGACTGCCGGGGGCTGGGGCGGAACAGCATCCCGAAGCGGTCGATGTCGTATCGCGCTGCCCCGGCGTGCATCATCTCGACCGCGCAGCAAGCCAGGCCGAACGTCATCGGCCACAGCGAGCCGGTCTTCGACCAGTTGATGAGCGTGTCGAGGCTCGTGGTGACGAAGCCTTCCTTGAGTACGCCTTCGATGCTCATGTGACAGCTCCGCGACGGGGATCACTCCCAGTCGAGCGCGCCCTTCTTCCACTCGTAGATGAACCCGACGACGAGGATCGCCAGGAACATCATCATGGCCCAGAAGCCCGTCGGACCGATGTCCTGCAGCGACACCGCCCAGGGGAAGAGGAACGCGATCTCCAGGTCGAACAGGATGAACAGGATCGCCACGAGGTAGTAGCGCACGTCGAACTTCATCCGCGCGTCTTCGAAGGCCTCGAAGCCGCATTCGTACGGGGAGTTCTTGGCCGCGTCGGGACGGCGCGGGCCGAGGAGGAAGCCCAGGACCTGGGGAACGACACCGACCGCGACGCCCACCAGGATGAACAGGATCACCGGCAGGTACTGGTCGAGGATCATGCTGCGAACGGCGGTGTCGATGAGGAAGACGGCTGGCTCATCCGGCACTGTGCAGCGCCTGCCTTACATCAGGCTGGGCGGCATGCGCCCTGGAGACCGGAACCGCATCGAGCCGGATGAGGCTCTTGGTCGATGCGTCCTTGGTGCCGACGGCGAGACTCGAACTCGCACAGCTTTCGCCACTACCCCCTCAAGATAGCGTGTCTACCAATTTCACCACGTCGGCACGGTACCCGGTTGATCTGGATGGCCTGAGGAATCGCGCTCCAGACAGCCGAGGATTCTAGCGCGCGTCCGGGACGGCCCGGCCGCGGTTCGACGCGTCGGTCGGCGACGCGTCGCGCGACACGGTCAAGGACGAGTCGCCGGCGCGCTTCCAGCCGCGCCTTCGACTGCGGGCCCGGCTGGCGCAGGGATCGCCCCTGGCGACGGTGTTGTTCCCGCAGGCGGGGCCGACGGTGCGGTCGTCGGCGCGCCAGCCGGGGCAGCCCCCGGGATCTGGCCAGGCGCGGCACCGGGGATCTGGCCTGGCGTCGGCTCGCTGGCGCCCTGGGACGCCGGCAACGCGCGATCCAGCACGCTGTCGCCCGATGCGGCGCCGGCGCCGCTGTTGGCCATGTATGCCAGCGCCAGCGTGCAGACGAAGAACACGGTCGCGCAGGCAGCCGTCGAGCGGGACAGGAAATTGGCACTGCCGCTCGCGCCGAACAGGCTGCCGCTGGACCCTCCGCCGAACGACGCGCCGATGTCGGCGCCCTTGCCGTGCTGCACGAGCACCAGGCCGATCATCGCCAGCGCGGCGAGGATCTGAATCACGACCACGATGGTCATCCAGACTTGCATGTCGATCTCGATCGGTGGGAAGCGGAACAGGGATTCAGGGACGCGCAGCAGCGCGGCAGATCGCGGCGAACTCGGTGGCCACGAGGGAGGCACCACCGATCAGTCCGCCGTCGATGTCGGGCTCGGCGAACAGCGCCGGGGCGTTGTCGGCCTTGACGCTGCCGCCGTACAGAAGCCGCATCTGGGCCGCCTTCTCGGTGGCCGCAAGCAACTGGCCGCGCAGCAGGGCATGAACGGCCTGCGCCTGGGCCGGCGATGCCGTGCGGCCCGTGCCGATCGCCCACACCGGCTCGTAGGCCACGACGACCTGCGAGATGCAATGCTCGAGCGTGCGGATCACCGCGGACATCTGACGCTTGACGACGGCCTCGGTCTCGCCGGCCTCGCGCTGCGCCAGGGTTTCGCCGACGCAGACGATCGGGGTGAGCCCATGGGCCAGCGCCCGCTTGGCCTTGTCGGCGACGACCTGGTCGGACTCGCCGTGATAGGCGCGGCGCTCCGAATGCCCGACGATGGCGTAGCGGCAGCCGAACTCGGCCAGCATCGAGGCCGCCACTTCGCCCGTGTACGCGCCCGCCTCGTGGGCCGAGCAGTCCTGCGCGCCCCAAGACATCATGCTGCCCTGCAGGGCGAGTGCGGTCTCCACCAAGTAGGGCGCCGGCACGCAGACCGCCACTTCGGCTGTCCACGGGCCGCTGGCGCGAACGGCCTGCAGCAAGGCGGCGTTGGCGGCCCGCGAGCCGTTCATCTTCCAGTTGCCGACGACGAGTCGCGTCCTCATGAGGGGCTCCCGACGGTTGAGGGGGACATCGACCAGTCCAGCACGATCTTGCCGATGTGACGGTTGGACTCCATGAGCGCGTGCGCCTCGGCAGCCTGCTCTGGCGCGAAACGCGCGAACAGCACCGGACGCACCCGGCCGGACTCGAGCCACGGCCAGACCGTCGCGCGAAGTGCGCGCGCGACCGCGCTCTTGAACGCGACCGAGCGCGGCCGCAGGGTCGAAGCGGTGATCGTCAGGCGCCGCCGCAGCACCAGCCCCGCGTCGAAGCCGGCCTGCGTGCCGCCCTGCACCGCGATGATCGCCAGGCGCCCGTCCTCGGCCAGGCAGCGAACGCCGCGAGCGACGTAGTCGCCGGCCACCATGTCCAGGATGACGTCGACACCGCGGCCGCCGGTCGCTTCCATCGCGCGCTCGACGAAGTCCTCGGTCCGGTAGTTGATGGCCACGTCCGCGCCCAGCGCCCGGCAGGCCTCGGCCTTCTCGTCGCTGCCGACGGTCACCAGCACGCGCGCGCCCGCGGCCTTTGCCAGCTGGATCGCCGTCACGCCGATGCCGCTGCTGCCGCCGTGCACCAGCAATGCCTCGCCCGCCTGCAGCCCGACGCGGTCGAACACGTTCGACCACACCGTGAAGCAGGTTTCCGGCAAGCCGGCAGCCTCGGCATCGGTCCAGCCAGCCGGCACGGGCAAGCACTGACCGACCGGGGCCGTGCACCACCGCGCATAGCCGCCTCCAGCCACCAGCGCACAGACGCGGTCGCCGAGCGCGAACCCGGCGGCAGCCAGCGCCGACGCGTCGCCCTCGACGATGCGGCCGGCCACCTCGAGCCCGGGGATGTCGGTCACGCCGGGCGGCATCGGATACAGCCCGCGGCGCTGAAGCACATCGGGCCGGTTGACGCCCGACGCCGCGACCTCGATCAGGCACTCGCCTGGGCCCCAGGAAACACGAGGCCGCTCGACGAGGCGCAGCACATCGGGATCACCGAACGAGGTGATCTCGACTGCGGGCATGCGATCGGCGGAGATCATGAGTCGCCTTGGGTGCGAAAGCAGCGGTCGGCGCAAGGGTCAGCGGACGCCACGGCGTCGGCGCGGCCTCGCACCCACGCTCACTCCTCAGCCGACTCCGCGCGCGGCTCGCGCGCCTCGCGTGGCTCGCGCTCCAGCAGTGCCTTCATCGACAGCTTGATGCGGCCTTTCTCGTCGGTCTCGAGCACCTTCACCTTGACGACCTGGCCTTCCTTGAGCACGTCGGTGACCTTCTCGATGCGCTGGTGCGCGATCTGGCTGATGTGCAGCAGGCCGTCCTTGCCCGGCAGGATGTTCACCAACGCGCCAAAGTCCAGGATCTTGGTGATCGGGCCTTCGTAGACCTTGCCGATCTCGGCCTCGGCGGTGATCTCCTCGATCCGCTTGCGGGCCAGCTCGGCCTTGGCGGACTCGGTCGAGGCAATGGTGATCGTGCCGTCCTCGCCGATGTCGATCGTCGTGCCGGTCTCCTCGGTCAGCGCGCGGATGGTGGCGCCGCCCTTGCCGATCACGTCGCGGATCTTTTCCGGGTTGATCTTCATCGTGTACAGGCGAGGAGCGAACTGCGAGACCTCGGTCTTCGCCCCCCCCATCGACTCGACCATCTTGCCCAGGATGTGCAGGCGCGCCTCCTTGGCTTGAGCCAGCGCGACCTGCATGATCTCCTTGGTGATGCCCTGGATCTTGATGTCCATCTGCAGGGCCGTGACGCCGGCCGTCGTGCCGGCCACCTTGAAGTCCATGTCGCCGAGGTGATCCTCGTCGCCCAGGATGTCGGTCAGCACCGCGAAGCGGTTGCCCTCCTTGATCAGGCCCATCGCGATGCCCGCTACGTGCGCCTTGACGGGCACGCCGGCGTCCATCAGGCTCAGGCAGCCGCCGCACACCGAGGCCATCGACGACGAGCCGTTCGACTCGGTGATCTCGGAGACGACGCGCATCGAGTACGGGAACTCGCTGCGGTCGGGCAGCACGGCCACCAGGGCGCGCTTGGCCAGACGGCCATGGCCGATCTCGCGCCGCTTGGGGCTGCCCACGCGGCCGGTCTCGCCAGTGGCGAAGGGCGGCATGTTGTAGTGCAGCATGAAGTGCTCGCTGAACTCGCCGGCCAGCGCGTCGATGCGCTGCGAGTCGCGCTCGGTGCCGAGCGTGGTGGCCACCAGCGCCTGCGTCTCGCCGCGGGTGAACAGCGCCGAGCCGTGGACGCGCGGCAGCACACCCGTCCGGATCTCGATGGGACGCACGGTGCGCGTGTCACGACCGTCGATGCGCGGCTCGCCGGCGAGGATCTGGCCGCGCACGATGCGCGCCTCGATCTCGAACAGCAGGCCCTCGACCTTGACTGCGTCGAACGCCGTGCCTTCTTCCTTCAGCGTCGCCATCACGGCGGCGTAGGCCTCACGGCAGGCCTGCGTGCGCGACTGCTTGCTGCGGATCTGGTAGGCGGCGCGCAGCTTGTCCTCGGCCAGCTGGGTGACCTTCGCGATGAAGGCTTCGTCCTTGGCGGGCGCCGTCCAGTCCCAGACCGGCTTGCCGGCCTCGCGCACCAGGTCGTGGATGGCGTTGATCGCGATCTTGCCCTGCTCGTGGCCATAGACGACCGCGCCCAGCATGATCTCTTCGGACAGCTGCTGGGCCTCGCTCTCGACCATCAGCACGGCGGCCTCGGTGCCGGCCACGACCAGGTCCATCTTGCTGTCGGCGAGCTGGGTCTTGCCCGGGTTCAGCACGTACTCGCCGTTGACGTAGCCGACCCGTGCCGCGCCAATGGGGCCGTTGAACGGAATGCCGCTGATCGCGATGGCCGCGCTCGCGCCGATCAACGACGGGATGTCGGCCGACACCTCGGGGTTGAGCGACAGCACGTGGATGACGACCTGCACCTCGTTGAAGAAACCGTCCGGGAACAGCGGGCGCAACGGCCGGTCGATCAGGCGCGAGGTCAGCGTCTCGAGCTCGCTCGGCCGCCCTTCACGCTTGAAGAAGCTGCCGGGGATCTTGCCCGCGGCGTAGGTCTTCTCGATGTAGTCGACCGTCAGCGGGAAGAAGTCCTGGCCCGGCTTGGCGTTCTTGGCCGCCACGACGGTCGCGAGCACCACCGTGTCGTCGACGTTGACGATGACGGCACCGGAGGCCTGGCGCGCGATTTCGCCGGTCTCGAGAGTGACGGTGTGGGGACCCCACTGGAAGGTCTTGGTGACCTTGTTGAACAGGCTCATGGTTCGATCTCCGTGATGCGCGGGGCGGATGCCTGAACGGCTCATCCCCTCCCGCGCGTGGTTTCGGAGCACAGGCAACCGGGCGCGATGCCATTCCAGCGCGGCTGCTCGGGGCAACGGCGCTGGAATGACACGACGTCATCGGGGGTTGCGGGGCTCCCGGGGCGACCCGCGTGCCGGCGCCCGACGCCGCAAGCGGCACCGGGCATCGGTCGCGGGCCGGACGGCCTCACTTGCGCAGGCCGAGCTTCTGGATCAGCGCGGTGTACCGGTCTGCGTCCGTGCGGCGCAGGTACGCCAGCAGGCTCTTGCGCTGGTTGACCATCTTCAGCAGTCCACGGCGGCCGTGGTGGTCCTTCTGGTGTGCCTTGAAGTGCGGCGTGAGCTCGTTGATGCGCGCGGTCAGCAGGGCCACCTGGACCTCGGGCGAGCCGGTGTCGTTGGTGTTGCGGGCATTGGCCTTGATGATGTCGGCCTTGACGATGTCGGCGACGGACATGGTGTGTTTCCAGGGCGTGGAAACCGTCCGCCGGCGACCAGCGAGAACGCGCTGGCATCGGCGATGCGGTTTCGGTTGGACTTGCGGTCGCCGGTGAAACCGACCGGCGCCGTGCGGATGGCGCTTTTTCAAGCGCGGTCGCGAGTATAGCCGCTCGTGTCACCGGCGACGGCACCGACGGGACGCGCACCCCGCCGCTCAGGGCAGCGCCGCGCTGGCCTCCTCGAGCGGCCAGCGCGGCCGCACGCTGAACGAGCCTGTCGAATCGTTCGCGAGCAAACCGCGCTGCCACCGCATGGCGGCCGCCAGCGCGATCATGGCGCCGTTGTCGGTGCACAGGGCCGCGGGCGGGAAGCGGACCTGCGCGCCTCGACGGGCGCCCGCCTGCACGAGCCGATCGCGCAGCAGCCGGTTGGCCCCGACGCCGCCGGCCACGACCAGTTCGCGGCGGCCCGTCGATGCCAGCGCCGCGGCCGCCTTGGCGACCAGCACGTCCACGATGGCGGCCTGCGTGGCGGCCGCCAGGTCGGCCCGATCCTGCGCCGTGGCTTGCGCACCGAGGCGCCTGACCTGGGTCAGCACCGCCGTCTTGAGGCCGGAGAACGAGAAGTCGAGGTCGCCACTGTGCAGCAGCGGCCGCGGCAACGCGTATCGAGCAGCGTCGCCCGCCTGGGCCAGGCTCGAAAGCGCCGGACCGCCGGGGTAGCCGAGGCCCAGCAGCTTGGCCGCCTTGTCGAAGGCCTCGCCGGCGGCATCGTCGACCGACTCGCCGAGCAACCGGTAGCGCCCGACTCCCTCCACGTCCAGCAGCTGCGTGTGCCCCCCCGAAACCAGCAGGGCAACGAACGGGAAGGTCGGGGACTCGTCCCCCAGGAACGGCGACAGGAGATGCCCTTCGAGGTGATGCACGGGCGCCGCCGGCCGGCCGAGGCCCGCGGCGAGCCCGGCCGCCACGCCAGCACCGACCAGGAGCGCACCGGCCAGACCCGGCCCGGCCGTGTAGGCAATAAGGTCGATGTCGCCCCAGGACCCCCCCCCATTGCGCAGCACCTGCTGGGCCAGCGGCAGGACGCGACGGATGTGGTCGCGCGAGGCCAGTTCCGGCACCACGCCGCCATACGACTCATGCAGGTCCACCTGGCTGTGCAGCGCCTGCGCGACAAGCCTCGGCACTCCTCCGGGGGCCGCCTGGACCCAGGCCACACCCGTCTCGTCACACGAGGTCTCGATCCCGAGGATGTTCATGAACGATTCACGCATGACCGAAGCACGTTGCGCGGATTAGCAGTTGGTAACACCAGGACCGTTGGCATGGGCGTGCGCCGCTGCCAACATCCCACCATGTTCGAGTACCGGCTCACCGCTTGGCCTGACCTGCCGCCGCAGTTCGATCGCGTCGGCTTTCGTCGCGCCCTCAGCGACATGTCGCACCGCTACATGACGGTGCCGATGCTGGCACAGTCCAGCGGACTGGCGCGCGGCGACCTGATGCGCCTGATCGAGGCGCTGGAGGACCGTTCGGCCCTGGTGCGGCGGCGTCGACCGCCTGCCGGCTTCTTCGGCGCCCTCGGACGGGCCGGCGGGTGGCTCGAGGCAGCCCTGGGCATCCGGCCTGCGCCGTCGGCGCAGCTGCGTCCGATCAGGCTGCTCGAGCCGCGCGACCGCGGCCGCTGACCAGTCTTCGGCCGCGCGGTCGGGCTCACCGAGGTCCGCCGCCCGGGCTCAGTGCCGCTCGCGGGCGTGATTGATCGAGTAGCGCGGAATCTCGACGACAACGTCCTGGTTGGACAGGATCGCCTGGCACGACAGACGCGAGGTCGGCTCGAGACCCCAGGCGCGGTCGAGCAGATCCTCCTCGCTCTCGTCCATCTCTCCGAGAGACTCGAATCCCTGGCGCACCACGACGTGGCAGGTGGTGCAGGCGCAGCTCATCTCGCAGGCATGCTCGATCTCGATTCCGTTGTCGAGCATGGCCTCGCAGATCGAGGTGCCCGGGGCTGCCGTCACCTCCCGCCCTTGCGGGCAGAACTCGGGATGCGGCAGGATCTTGATGACCGGCATCGACGTCAGACCTCCTCGACGCGACGGCCGGCCAGCGCCTGCCGGATGCCGCGGTTCATGCGTGCCGCGGCGAATGCCTCGGTCCCCTTTGCGAGCCGTTCGGTGGCCGCGTTGATGCCAGTGTGATCGTCCGTGCGCGCGGCGTGCTCGGCGGCCGCGACCAGCGCCTCGACCTCGGCACGCGCGGGGCGCTCGAGAAGGTCGCCATCAGCCGCCAGCGCCGAGCGGGTGGCGAGCACCATCCGCTCGGCCTCGACCCGGGCCTCGTGCAAGGCCCGGCGCTGCATGTCGTCCTCGGCGTGCGCGAAGGAATCCTTGAGCATCGAGGCGATGGCCTCGTC
>JALOSQ010000053.1 GCA_025458335.1 Ideonella sp. | reverse complement strand
GTCGACCGCGATCAGGTTCAGGTGGCCGTGGTGCACCCCGCGCTCGGCGCACAGCGCATCCGCGAAGCGCCGCACGGCTTCGGTGGAGCCGCGCAGCAGCACCGTCTCCAGGCAGTGATCGTGATCGAGGTGCGCGTGCATCGTCGACACGGTGAGGTCGTGGTGCGCGTGCTGCAGTGCGGTGACGCGCTCGGCGAGGTCACGCTCGTGATGGTTGTAGACATAGCTCAGGCAGCCGACGCAGTGCACCCGGGCGCGGGCGTCGGACAGCTCGGCGTTCTGCAGTTCCGCGCGCAGCAGGTCGCGCACCGCCTCGGAGCGGTTCGCGTAGCCGCGTCGGGCGATGAAGTCGTCGAACGCGGCGGCGAGCGTGTCGTCGAGGGAGATGGTGAAGCGCTGCATGAGCTGACCCTTCAATGCACGGTGCCCGGCGCCTTCGCCGTCCTCGGGCATGGGCACGTCGACGTGGAAGGGCTCGCCGGGCCGCAGGTCACGCAGCCAGCGCTCCATCCAGGGCACAACCGTCGCCAGCTCGAGCAGCCGCCCGAGCACGCGGGTCCGCACGTTCCCGCCGCTGCGAGCCACCGCGGCACGCAACAGCGGCTGGCCCATCAACAGGCCGCGCGCCAGGGCGCCGGTCTCGACCACCTGGCCCGCGAGGCGCGGGGCCTTGTTCCAGGTGTAGGCGCCCGGCTTGTCGGCATCGGGCTGGGTCACGCCGACGAAGGGGTGGAGCGCCGTCTGCCCACCGGGCTCCAGCCAGGCGTGGGTCACGTCCTCGGCGATGCGCATCGGGTCGAGACGCCTGATCCGCGCGCCATCGCGTTCCCACAGGCCGCCCGGAACGGCGAGGGCGCCATCCTCGCCCTGCGGGTACGCGCCGTAGCAGAGGAATCGCCCCGGCCCGGGACCCAGGGCCTCGAGCCCCAGCTCGTCGGCCAGGTCGAGGAAGAAGCGAAGGTCCCCGCGGCCCGGCGCCGCGGCGCGCCACGCATCCAGCTGCCCCTCGCTGGCCAGCGAGGCAACGGGTTCGAGCGCGTCGCCGAACACCTGCTGCTCCAGAAAGCCACGGAACTCGCGCACGGTGGCCAGCAGGCGCAGCCGCTCGGCCGACTCGATGGGTCGTGAGCTCCCGCCGGGCTGGATCGACATCGTGTGCGGCCACTTGCCGGCCAGCGTGCCCATCAGCGTCAGCCAGCGTTGGCGGGCCGCCATGGCCCGCCGCACGGCGTCGCCGGTGGTGGCCGTGAAGCGCTGCACGGCCTCGGCATGCCACGGGCGGTCGGCGTACGCGGGGCGCGCGAAGTCCGGCATGAAGAACAGGTAGAAGTGCGCGACGTGGTCGGCAAGGTTCTCGCACGCGAGGATCAGGTTCGTCGCCAGGCGGCCGTTGGGCGGCACCGCGGCGGCCCCGAGGTCGGCCAGCGCGGTCGCCGCGGCGACGGTCTGCGTGACCGAGCAGATGCCGCAGATGCGCGGCACGATCACCAGGGCGTCGCTGGCCGGCCGACCGATCAGGATCTGCTCGAAGCCGCGGTACATCGGCGCGGTGACCTCGGCCGAGCGCACGATCCCGCCGGCGACGTCGAGGCGCACCTCCAGGTCTCCCTCGACGCGATTGAATGGCCCGACGACGAGGCGTGTCATGGCGGCAGCCTCCAGGTCACTCGAAGCGGTACCCATCGGCCGGCGCGACCCGCCAGCCGCCGTCGCCGGTCAGCTCGAGCACCTGCCGGTGGTAGCGCAGCAGCGACGCCCGGTGGCTCACGCTGACCGGTGTCACGGCCGCCTCGACGAGCAGCCGGTAGATGCGGTCCTCGTTGTCGGCGTCCAGCGCGCTGGTGGCCTCGTCGAGCATCGCGTAGCGCGGCCGGTTGAGCAGCACGCGCGCCAGCGCCAGCCGCTGCTGCTCGCCCACCGACAGCAGCTTGGCCCAGTCGCGCTCGACGTGCAGGCCGCCGACCCGCTCGTCGAGTCCGGCCAGGTTGACCCGGGCCAGCAACTCGCGCAGCTCTTCGTCGGAGACGGCGTGGTCGGCCAGCGGGTACAGCAGCTGGCCGCGCAGGTCGCCGGGCGCCAGGTAGGCATGCTGCGGCAGGAACAGCATGTCCGCGCCTTCGGGCCGCAGCACCTCGCCGGCGCCGGCCGTCCACAGGCCAGCCATCGCCCGCAGCAGCGAACTCTTGCCCACCCCGCTGGGGCCCGTGATCATCAGGGCGCTGCCGGGGGCGATCTCGAGGCTGAGGTCGCGGACCAGCAGCCGGTCGCGCTCGGGGGTGAGCACGGTCAGGCCGCGCAGCGCGATCGACGAGCCCGGCACGGTGCGGATCGACTCGCCGGCGCCGAGCGGGTCGGCGCGCGCAGTGTCCTCCAGCGTGCGCGAGAAGGCGTCCAGGCGCTGCACCCCGGCGGCGAACCGGCTGAGGGTCTCGAAGCGATCGACGATCATCGACAGCGCGGCCAGCATGGCGGCGAACGCGCCGGCCGCCTGCACCGCCCGCCCCACCTCCAGCTCGCCCGACAACACGCGGTCGGCGATGATGATGCTGGGCAGGGCGAGCGTGAGGAAGCTGTGCGAGTACTGGAAGAAGTTCAACCGCAGCTGCCATGCCAGGACCTGCCGGTAGTTGGCGAACACGTGCGCGAAGCTTCGGGCCAGCGTGGCCCGCTCGCGTGGTTCGCCCTGGTGCAGCGCGATCGACTCGGCGTGCTCGCGCACGCGCACCAGGCCGAAGCGGAAGTCCGCCTCGCGGCGCAGCTGCAGGAAGTTGAGCTCGACCAGGCGCGGCCCGAACGCCTTGAGCGTGAAGGCGGTGGCGACCACGGCGTAGGCGACGAGGAAGTAGACGAGCCCGGGCGCGATGCTCCACAGCACCCCGGTGAAGGCCGCGAGCTCGAGCACGGCGCCCAGGCCGATCATCAGGAACACGAGCGACTGCTGCGTGAAGCTGGAGATGTCCTCCGAGATGCGCTGGTCCGGGTTGTCCAGGCGCGCCAGTGCGTTCAGCCGGTAGTAGGCGCGCCGTGCGAAATAGCGCTCCAGCATGCGCCGCGTCATCCAGCGCCGCCAGCGCAGCCCGAGGATGTCGCGCACGTAGTAGTAGCAGGCGTAGGCCGGCACCGCGAACACCAGCACCGCGACGAAGCGCTGGATGGAGGCCCAGAAGCGCTCGGCGTCGGCCGCGGCGAGCGCGGAGGTGAACTCGCCCGACTCCTGGTTCATCAGCACCGCGGCTGCCGTCTGGGCGAGCAGCAGCACGACGAGCAGCGCCAGCAGGCCGCGTGCACGCCAGCGCTCCTCCGAACGCCAGTAGTCGCCGGCGATGTGAGTGAAGCGTTGCCACAGGTGGCGGTCGAGTTTCGGGCCGGTGGAGGGCAGGCCGTCGGTGGCGTCGGTCATCGAGCGCGGATCAGCGCAAGCGCGTGCGCCGCACCGGCGGGGCGACGACGAGGTGATCGGCCTCGGCGTTGTCCTTGACACGCTGCGGGGTAGCCGACTTGGACAGCGAGGCCAACGCGACGAACCATGCCTTGGGCATGTCGGTCGGCAGGCCGATCGGGATGCCGGCGACCTTGGGCGTCTGGTGGAACGGATGGCCCGGGTCCTGGAACCCGGGCTCGGTGCAGCTGATGCAGGCGTGGCCGCCGCGCGTGCACGAGCCCGTGCCGTTCCACAGCCGCAGGTTGCAGTCGGCGTGCGCCTGCGTGCCCTTGCAGCCGAGGTGCTCCATCAGGCAGCCCTGCTGCGACGGGCTCAGCGCACTGGCCTTGAACTCGTAGTACTCGTTGCGCGTGCACCCGTGGTGCACCAGGTGGTCGGCGTAGAAGCGCGGCCGCGCCAGCGGGTCGAGGTCGGACGCGGCGAGGGTGTCCTCGGCCAGCGCCATCAGCGTGTCGAGCACCCAGCCCGGGTGGGTCGGGCAGCCGGCGACGTTGACGACCGGCAGGCCGTCCTTGCCCCGGAAGTGCGGGCCGAGCAGGCCGCCGGGCCGGTCGTCGTCGTACTGCAGGCCGCAGGCCTCGGTCGGGTTGTCGCCGGCCGCCGCGATGCCGCCGTAGGCCGCACAGGTGCCGATGGCCACCACGTGCCGTGCCGCCGTCGCCAGCCGGCTCACCCAGTGGACCATCGGCTGGTCGGTGCCCGCGAGCCGGTGGAAGCGGCCCGTGCCGCGCGGGCCGCGGAGCACGGCACCCTCCAGGCAGAGCACGTCCAGACGCTGGCGTCCGTCGGCACAGCGCTCGAGCAGATCGACCAGTTCCGCCCCCCCGGCCTGCGACAGCGACGGGTGCCACAGCAGGTTCACGCCGGCCGCCTCGAGCGCACCCGGCAGGTCGGGCGTGTCGGCACACAGCAGCGACATGCTGCAGCCACCGCAGCCGCCGGATTGCAGCCACAACACGTTCAGGCTCATGCGGCACGCTCCCGGTGGTTGGCGGGCTCGAGCCCGAATCGCAGCAGCTTGGCTCGCAGACCGACGCGCGACAGGCCGAGCTCGCGCGCCGCGTGCGTCTTGTTCCAGCGATGGCGCAGCAGCACGTCGCGCAGAACCGCGGCCTCGAGCGTGTCGAGCCGCTCCTGCAGGGTTCCGGTGCCGTGCAGCGCCGTGCTGCCCGCCGGGTGTTCGGCCACCATCAGGCCGACGGCCCCGTGCCGCACCTTCGGCGAGAAGGCCTCGGGGCCGATGCGGTCACGATCGCTCAGTGCCACCGCGCGGCCGATCTCGTTGCGCAGCTCGCGGATGTTGCCGGGCCACGGGTAGGCGGCAAGGCAGGCGATCGCCTCGCGCGACAGCGTGACCTCGGGGCGGCCGAGCTCGCCGGACACCTCGGCGAGCAGTCGCCGCGCGACCGGCTCGATGTCGCCGGGCCGCTCGCGCAGCGGCGGCATGGTCAGCGTGATGCCGGCGATGCGGTAGTACAGGTCCTCCCGGAAGCGCCCGGCGCGGACCTCCTCGTCGAGCTTGCGGTGCGTTGCGGCGACCACCCGCACGTCCACCGGCACGGCACGGGCGCCGCCCACGGGGCGTACCTCGCCTTCCTGAAGGACGCGCAGCAGGCGCACCTGGAAGGCGGGCGAGGTCTCGCCGATCTCGTCGAGGAAGACGGTGCCGCCGTGGGCGCGCTGGAACAGCCCGATGTGGTCCTCGAAGGCGCCCGTGAAGGCGCCGCGCTTGTGGCCGAACAGCTCGCTCTCGAGCAAGGTGTCGGTGATCGCGGCACAGTTCTCGACGACGAAGGCTCCGCCGGCGCGCGGGCTGGCGTAGTGGATCGCGCGCGCCAGCAGCTCCTTGCCGGTGCCCGACTCGCCGAGCACGAGCACCGACAGGTCGTAGCGGGCGGCACGCGCGGCCACGTCGCAGACCTCGCCGAGCGGGCTGCCCGGGGCGCGCTCGATGCGGTCGAAGCCGAAGGCGGCGCGGGCACGCTGAAGCCGGTCGGCCGTGCGCTGGCGCAGCACGGGTGCCGGTGTCCGCAGTTCGAGGTCCAGGCGTTGCAGGCCACCCTGGAGCTGGCGCGCCTCGACCGCGCTGCGCACCGTCGTCAGCAGGTGGTCGGGCATCCAGGGCTTCAGGACGTACTGGAAGATCCCGGCGTCGTTGATGCCGGCGATGATGTCCTCGCTGTCGGTGTAGCCCGAGATCACGATGCGAACGACGTCGGGCCAGGTGTCGCGCACCTCCTTGAGGAACTCGATACCCGACTGTCCCGGCATGCGCTGATCGCACAGGATGACGGCGACCGGGTGGCGCTCGAGCACCTGGCGTGCCGCGGCGGTGTCGCCAGCGGTCATGACCTCGAAATCCTCGTCGAGGGTGCGCCGCAGGGCGTCCTGCGAGCGAATCTCGTCGTCGACGACAAGCACCAGGGGTGCGGCGCGGGCGCCCGCGGGCGACGCGGCCGCAGAGGGTTCGGGAGCGGCCAGCCGGCCGGGGACCATGCGGTCGGGTGCGTTCATGAGCGGTCCTCGGGGCCGCGCGGTGACGCGGGCACGGGCTCGCGCCTCGCACCGCCGGCGTGAGCCGAGGCCGAGTCGCGGTGGATGGCGAGGTGGCGCGGGGTCCAGGCCTGCGGCTTGCGCGAGACGAAGTAGTGCCGCGCCACGTGATAGCTCGGGTCGAAGCCGTAGAAGTTCCGGTGCATGCGGGCCAGCTCCTCCTGCCGGTAGGCGGCCAACGGCTTGCGGGCCTCGTCGCGCTCGCGTTCGGCGGCCTTGTCCGCCACCCGCTGCGCGAGCTGCGGGTGGCCGGCGAGTTCCAGCGCCTGCGCCAACAGGTTGTCCACGAGTGAGCCGTTCGACCACGGCAGCACCCGATCGACCAGCCCGAGCGCGAGCCCCCGTCGTGCCGACAGCGGCAGACGACCCTGGGTGATCTCGCGCGCCATCCGCGCGGCCTGGGCGTCGCCGAACCGGCGTGCGAGCCGGCGCGGCAGCACGTAGGTCCAGTACTCGGAACCGTACAGGTTGCCCATGTTCTTGTAGTGCGGGTTCAGCACCACGCCCTCCTGGGCCCAGACCTCGTCGGCGGCCATTGCGAGGAAGCAGCCGCCGGCGCCGGCGTTGCCGCGCAGGGTGCTCACGGTGAGCCGGTCAGTCAGCGTGATCAACTCGAGGACGACGTCGTCGATCGCCTCGATGTGGCGCCAGGACGCGTCGGCGGCGCTGTCGCCCTGGCGATGGGCAGCGGCCTCGATCTCGTGCAGGTGGATGCCGTTCGAGAAGAAGTCATGTCCTCCGGCGAGCACCAGCACCTGGGTGTCGCGCCGGCGGACCTGACGCAGTGCATCTCGCAGCGCCGCGCATTGGCGCACGCTCATCGCACCGTTGTGGAACTCGAACTCGAGCCAGCCGACGCGCGCGCCGGCCGGGCCGTGTTCCTCGTAGCGCAGTTCGGAAAACTCGCCGTCGGCCACGTGCCTCTCCAACGGGACCGGCAGCTCGGGCAGCAGCTCGCACTCGGCTTCGAAGCAGCGCGTGGCCGCGAGCTTGAGCGGCGGACCGGTGCCTTCCAGCCCGATCGGCACCTGGCGGCGCACGTGGCCGATCCAGACGCCACCGTCGATCGTGCGCCGAAGCACCGCGGGGCCGCGGCGCCCGACGATGTCGCCCGCGCCGCCGCGGCGCGCTCGCCCCAGCGCGGCGCGGGTCGCCGGGTGGGCGTCGAACAGGCGGCACGGCTGGCCGAACAGCACGTCGACGACGCCCGGCGCGCCGTCGCCGCTGCGGATCTTGCGCAGCACCGTGGCCGTGTCGTCGCGCATCCAGTCGATCGTGCGCTCGTGACGGCGGACCAGCGGCTGCCAGCGGCCAGGACGCACGCCGGGGATCGACACGTCGTGATCGGCCAGCAGGGCGGCGGCGTCGTCGCGATCGGCCGGTCGCAGCGCCCCCGAGACGAAACGCTCGACCGCGGCCATCACCGCGGCGACGGCAGCCTTGGCCACCTCGTGCCGATACAGGCTGCTCTTGGGGGCGGCGCGCATGCGGAAGTCGGCATGGGCCCAGACCTCGCCGGCGTCGTACTCGCCATTGGCCTGCAGCACGGTCACGCCCCAGGAGCCCTCGCCGCGCAGGATGGCCCAGTCGAGCGCCGACGGGCCGCGGTCGCCCACCGGTCCCGGATGCACCACGAGGCAGACGTGGCGGCGCCAGACGGACTCGGGGATGCGGCGCTTGAGGTAGGGGGCGACGACGAGGTCCGGCGCAAACATCGCCACGGCCTCCTCGATCACGGTCGGGGCGATGTCGAACTCGACCGACACCTCGTGCCCGGCGTCGCGAAGCTCCACGAACAGCCGCTGCGACAGGCTGTTGAAGCTCTCGCACAGCAGCAGGATGCGCAGCGCGTGGGTGTTCATGACGCGGGGCGGCGGAGGTCGGGGGCAACAGACACGGCGGGTCCCGGGCTCCCTCAGCAGATGCGCGGCAGCGGCTCGCCGCTCAGCCAGTCCACCACGCGCCGGCCGCCGAAGCGTGTGTCCATCTGCACGAACCGGTGCGGGTCGGCGACGACCTCGCCGATGCGCGCCGCCTCGGTGCCCAGCGGGTGAGCGCGCAGGGCGGCCAGTGCGCGCCCGGCCACCGCGGAATCCACGATCGCGACCAGCTTGCCCTCGTTGGCGATGTACAGCGGGTCGAGCCCGAGGAACTCGCACGCGGCCTCCACCTGGGGCTTGACCGGGATCGCGGCCTCGTCGATCCGGATGCCGACCCCGGACTGGCGGGCGATCTCGTTGAGCGTGGTGCCCAGGCCGCCTCGCGTCGGGTCGCGCAGCACGCGCACGCCGCCGGGCGCCGCCTCCAGGAGCGCGGCGACCAGCGTGTGCAGGGCCGCGGTGTCCGAGGTGATGGTGGTCTCGAACTCGAGCGACTCGCGTTGCGAGAGCACTGCCATGCCGTGGTCGCCGATCGAGCCCGACAGCAGCAGCACGTCGCCGGGGCGGGCAAGCGCACCGCCGATCTCGAGGCCGCGCGGCACCACGCCCACGCCCGTGGTGGCGATGAACACGCCGTCGCCCTTGCCCTGCTCGACGACCTTGGTGTCGCCGGTCACCACCGGCACCCCGGCGTCGCGCGCGGCGGCGGCCATCGACTCGACGAGGCGCTTGAGGTCGGCGAGCGGAAAGCCCTCCTCGAGGATGAAGCTGGCCGACAGGTACAGCGGGCGCGCGCCGAGCATCGCGACGTCGTTGACGGTGCCGTGCACGGCCAGGGCACCGAGGTCGCCGCCGGGGAAGAACAGGGGCGAGACGACGTGTCCGTCGCAGGCCATGACCAGCCGGCCGCCGTCCAGCAGTTCCCGCGGCACCGGCAGCACGGCGCCGTCGTTGCCCTGACGCAGGAACTCGTTGTCGAAGGCGCGCGCGAACAACTCTTCGACAAGTTGCGCCGAGGCACGGCCACCCGCGCCATGGTTCATGTCCACGCGGCCGGCACGCAGGTCCAGCGGCCGCACGTAGTCCTTCTTCACCTCAGCACTCCGCGGCACGCTCCATCGGTACTGCTCCTTCCCCGACAGGCGTCCCCGGCGGTGGCGGTGCGTCGCGGAACCGGCCGTACGACCAGTGCGCGGCGCAGGCCCCCTCGCTGGACACCATGCACGAACCGACCGGATTCTCGGGTGTGCAGACCGTGCCGAACAGCTTGCAATCCCGGGGGTGCTTGACGCCGCGGAGGATGGCACCGCACTCGCAGGCCTTGTGGTCGGGCACGGCGGCGTAGCGCAGGTCGAAACGCCGCTCGGCGTCGAGATCGGCGTACTCGGGCCGGATGCGCAAGGCGCTGTAGGGCACGACGCCCAGGCCGCGCCACTCGAACTCGGTGCGCAGCTCGAAGACCTCGCCGACCAACTGCTGCGCCGCGAGGTTGCCCTCGCGCGTCACCGCGCGGGTGAACTCGTTCTCGACCTCGCAGCGCCCCTCGTTGACCTGTCGCACCAGCATCAGGATCGCCTGCATCACGTCGAGCGGCTCGAACCCGGCGATGACCACCGGCTTGCGGTACTCCGCGGCGAAGTGCTCGTACGGTTGCGAGCCGATGACGATGCTCACGTGAGCGGGGCCGATGAAGCCGTCGATCGGCACGGTGCCGAAGCGCCGTACCTCGTCGGACTCGAGGATATGGGTGATCGCCGATGGCGTCAGCACGTGGCAGGCGAGGACCGAGAAGTTGGCCAGCCCCTGCGCGCGAGCGGCGCGGATCGCCAGGGCCGTGGGCGGCGTCGTCGTCTCGAAGCCGATGGCGAAGAACACCACCTCGCGGTCCGGGTGGCGTGCGGCCAGCGCCACCGCGTCGGCGGCCGAGTACACCATGCGGATGTCCGCGCCACGGGCCTTGGCGCGCATCAGCGACAGGCCATCGGAGGCCGGCACGCGCATCGTGTCGCCGTAGGTGCACAGCATCACGCCACGCTCGAGCGCCAGGCGGATCGCGAGGTCGATCCGGCCGATCGGCAGAACGCACACCGGGCAGCCCGGACCGTGGATCATCCGCACCGACGCTGGCAGCAGTTCCGACACCCCGTATCGCGAGATCGCATGGGTGTGGCCGCCGCAGAACTCCATGAACCGGTACTCCCGGCCGGGAACGACCGCGAGGGCGAGGCGCGCGGCCAGCGCGCGGGCCCGGGCACCGTCGCGGTACTCGTCGACGTACTTCATGGGGCCTCCACGTGGCTCCGGATCACGGGGTCTGCGGCGAGGCGCCGCCGGCGGCCGACACTGGCGCCGGGTCCTCGAGCTCGGCGAACAGGGCGAGCGTGCGCTCGGCTTCGTCGGGGTCGACCACGGCGAGTGCGTGTCCCACGTGCACGATCACGTAGTCGCCGACCGTGACCCCTGACACGAGGGCGATCGACACCGCCTTGCGCACCCCGCCGAGCTCGACGAGGGCCTGATCGGCGCCGCGCAGCTCGACCACGCGTGCAGGAATGGCTAGGCACATGCACCGACCCCGACCGTGATGCAGCCGAACGAGCGGCGGTTCGGCGGCGCGCATGCCAGCCGTTGCGCCGCGACCCAGGCCTGGCCCAGGGCCAGCCCCGAGTCGCCGGTGCCTTGCGGCGACGGCCGCAGCACCTCGAGGCCGGCCGCCTTCAGCGTGCCGACGATGCGCTCGGCCAGCAGCGCGTTGAAGAAGCAGCCACCTCCCAGCGCCACCCGGCGCACAGCGTGGCGGGCCGCGGCGTCGAGGACCGCCTGCGACAGCGCGTCGGCCATCGCGAGGTGGAATCGAGCGGCCGCGGCGCCGGCCCCGTCGGGCGGCAGGTCGAACAGGCCGAGCACGGCCTCGCGCAGCGCGACCGACACCGGCCCGGCGTGCGGCGCCGCGGCGACGGGCCGGGGCCGAGCCCACAGCGAATCGGCGGGCATGCCGGCCAGCGCCTGGGTCGCCAGGCGCTCGAGCTGCTGGGCCGCCTCGGCCTCGTGACGCTGCCGCACGCACAGCCCGAGCGCGCCGGCGGCCGCATCGAACCACCGGCCGGCGCTGGTGCTGATCGGCGCGTTGACCTGCCGCTCGAGTTGGATGCGCACCGAGCGGGCCGCCTGCTCGCCGACGCTCGGCGCGAATCGCCGCTCGATCTCGTCTCCGCGACCGGCGGCGTGCAGCACCGACGCGGCCATGCGCCACGGCTCCCGCGCAGCGGCGTCGCCCCCGGGCAGTGCCAGCGGCTCCAGATGACCGAGGCGTCGGCACTGGGAGCCCCGCACCCAGAGCAGTTCGCCGCCCCAGGCGGTGCCATCGGGGCCGAAGCCGGCGCCGTCGAGCGCCAGGCCGATGACGGCCTCGTCGGGCGCATGCCCGGCCTCGGCCAGGGTGACGGCAATGTGGGCGTGGTGGTGCTGCACCGCGACGGCCGGCACGCCGAGCCGTCCGGCGGTTTCCAGGGCGACCAACGTGCTGTGGAAGTCCGGATGCAGGTCGTGTGCGATCGCATGCAGGCGCCCGCGCGGGCCGTCGAGCAGGGCCTCGATCGACCGCTCCAGCGCGAGCCGGGCGTCCGGCGTGCCGAGGTCGCCGTGCAGGTCCGACCAGGCCAC
>JALOSQ010000052.1 GCA_025458335.1 Ideonella sp. | reverse complement strand
TTGCGCAAGGTCTACCAGACCGGCGAAGTCGAGGTCATCGCGCTGGCCGACGTCTCGCTCGACATCCGCCGCGGCGAATTCGTGGTCCTGCTCGGGGCCTCCGGCAGCGGCAAGTCGACCTTGCTGAACATCCTGGGCGGCCTGGACGTGCCCACCAGCGGCACCGTGCGCTTCGGCGACCACGACCTCAGCGGCGCCGACGAGGCGGCGCTGACCCGGTACCGCCGGGAGCACGTGGGCTTCGTGTTCCAGTTCTACAACCTGATCCCGAGCCTGACGGTGCGCGAGAACGTGCAGCTCGTGACCGACATCGCCCCGGGCGCGATGGACCCCGACGAGGCCATCGGCATGGTCGGGCTCGCGCCGCGCGCCGGCCACTTCCCGGCACAGCTGTCCGGCGGCGAGCAGCAGCGGGTGGCGATCGCGCGCGCGATCGTCAAGCGCCCGGACGTCCTGCTGTGCGACGAGCCCACCGGCGCGCTCGACGTGCACACGGGCAAGCTCGTGCTCGAGGCAATCGCCCGCATCAACCGCGAGCTCGGCACCACCGCGGTCGTGATCACGCACAACGCCGCGATCGCCGGCATGGCCGATCGGGTGATCCACCTCGGCGACGGCCGGATCCAGCGTGTGGAGGCCAACGCGCGCAAGATCGATCCGGCCGAACTCGTGTGGTGAGGCGATGCGGGCCCTCGACCGCAAGCTCTGGCGCGACCTGCGGCTGCTGTGGAGCCAGGCGCTGACGATCGCGCTCGTGGTGGCCACCGGCGTCGGTGGCTTCGTGACCACGTTGTCGGCGGTCGACTCGCTGGCAGCGGCACGCGACGCGTTCTATCGCGAAGGACGCTTTGCCGACGTGTTCGCCTCGGTGAAGCGCGCCCCGCTGGCCCTGGTCGCCAGCCTGCGCGAGCTGCCGGGGGTGGCCGACGTTCAACCCGGCCTCGAGTTCGTCGTCCGGGTCGAGCGCGAAGGCCGCACCGAGCCGATCATCGGCCAGCTGATCGGGCTCGATGCCCGCGAGGACCGGCGCCTGAACCGGGTGACGGTGCGCGGCGGGCGCGACGGCGGGGCGCGAACGCCCGGCGGCACGCTGGCCGACGGCGCCATCCCGGCCTGGCTGTCGGAGTCGTTCGCGGCCGCACACGGGCTCCAGCCCGGCGACCGGCTGTCGGCGCTGGTCAACGGCAAGCGCCGGGCTCTCGTGATGACAGGCGTGGCGCTCGCGCCCGACTACATCTTCGCGGGCCTGTTCGGCATGCCCGACCAGCGCGGCTTCGGCGTGTTCTGGGTCGACCGCGAGGTGCTCGCCGCCGCGTACGACATGGAAGGGGCCTTCACCCACCTGGCCATCCGCCTCGCCCCCGGCGCCGACGAGCGCGACCTGATCGGCGCGCTGGAGCGCCGCCTGGCGCCGTATGGCGGCCGCGCGCCCCACGGCCGGACCGAGCAGACCTCGCACACCATGCTCGACAACGAGATCAAGGAGCAGCGCCTGCTCGGCACCGTGCTGCCGGCGATCTTTCTCGCGGTGGCGGCCTTCCTGCTCAACGTGGTCGTCTCGCGCCTGGTGGCCACGCAGCGCGAGCAGATCGCCGCGCTCAAGGCCCTCGGCTATGGCAACGCGGCGATCGCGGCGCATTACCTGAAGCTGGTCGGCGTGATCGTCGCTGTCGGACTGCTGCTCGGCATCGCGCTGGGCAAGGCGCTGGGCATCGGCCTGACCGCGCTGTATGCCGAGTTCTTCCGCTTCCCGAGCTTCGAGCACCGGCTTCCGGCCGACCTCGTGCTGCTCGCAGCGGGCCTGACCGTGGCCACGGCGGTACTCGGCACCTTCACCGCCATAGGCGCGACCGTGCGGTTGACGCCTGCCGAGGCGATGCGCCCGCCAGCCCCGGGCCGCTACCGGCGCTCGATCGTCGAGCGCCTGGGGATTCACGGCCTGGGCACTGGCCTGCGCATGATCGTGCGGCAGATGGAACGCCGGCCGCTGCGGACCGGTCTGTCGATCGGCGGAGTGGCCTTCGCGGTGGCCATCGTGGTGATGGGCAACTTCTTCCGGGACGCGATCGACTTCATCGTCGACACGCAGTTCACGATGGCCATGCGGCTGGACGTCGCCGTCTGGACGATCGACGCGGTCGACGACGCCGGCTCACGCGAGCTGCAGCGGCTGCCGGGCGTGAAATCGGTCGAGCCGACCCGCTTCGTCCCGGCGGTGCTGGTCAATGGCCACCGGCGCGAGCGCACCGAGCTGCGCGGCTATGCGGTGCACCCGGACCAGTACCGCATCGTCGACGTCGAGCAGCAGCTGACCGACCCGGTCGGCGACGGCCTCGTCCTCACCGACCGGCTGGCCCGCAAGCTCGGCGTCCGCGTGGGCGACCGCCTGACGGTCGAGGTGCTCGAGGGCCGGCCCCGCACGCTGTCGCTGCCGGTCGAGGCGACCGTGCGCGAGATGATGGGCCTGAACGCCTACATGAACCGCCCGGCGCTCAACCGCGCCCTAGGCGACCCGGACCTTTCGAGCGGCTTCTCGGTGGCGCTTGAGCCTGGCCGCGAGGCGGCGCTGCTCGAGGCCACCCGGTCGATGCCCCAGGTGGTGGGCGCCTTCAGCAAAGCCACCATGCTGCGCAACATGCAGGAGGTCAGCGCGCGCAACATCCGCATCATGAGCACCGTGCTCACGCTGTGCGCTGCCGTGATCGCCGTGGGCGTGGTCTACAACAACGCCCGTATCGCCTTGTCGGAACGCACCTGGGAGCTGGCGAGCCTGCGGGTGCTCGGCTTCACCCGGGGCGAGGTCTCGGCGCTGCTGCTCGGCGAGCTGGCGATCTGCATTGCGCTGGCGCTGCCGCTGGGCATGCTGCTGGGCTGGCAGCTGGTGGCGTTGATGTCACAGGCCCTGCAAAGCGACCAGTTCTTCTTTCCCGTCGTCATCCGGCCGCGGACCTACGCGCTGGCGGCGCTGGCGGTCGTGGCGGCCGGCGTGGCGAGCGCGCTGATCGTGCGTCGCCGTGTGGACCGACTGGACATGGTCGCCGCGCTCAAGACCCGCGAATAGCCCGCGATCAGCCCTCGATTTGCCCGCGTCGAGTCGATCCGAGACGGACCTGACAGCCCTTTCCGCGCCGCCCAAGGCACCTGAACCGATCATGGCCCTCACCCGCAAGACCTGGATCCTCCTGGCCGCCGGCACCGCGGCCGCCGCCGCGTTCGTCGTGTGGGCCTTCGCGCCCCGGCCGATCGAGGTCGAGACGGCCACCGCCGCGATGGGCCGGTTCGAGCTGACGATCGACGAGGACGCCCGCACGCGACTGACCGAGCGCTACGTCGTGTCCTCGCCATTGGCGGGGCGCCTCGAGCGCCCGTCGCTGCGGGAGGGCGATGTGGTCGCGCGAGGCGACGTGGTGGCCCGCCTCACACCGGTGCTCGCGCCGATGCTCGACGCTCGCACGCTGGCCGAGCAGCGGGCCCGGCTCGACGCGGCCCGGACCAATGTGCACCGGGCCGAGACGCGCGTGCAGGCGGCGCGGATCGCCAGCCAGCGCGCCGAGCTCGACCTGGGGCGCAGCGAGCAGCTCGCCGCGCAGGGCTTCGTCGCGCCGACCCGGTTGGAGGCCGACCGGCTCGCGCTCCAGGCCGCGCAGCAGGATCTGGCCGCCGCGGTGGACGGCCAGCGGATCGCCCAGGCCGAACGCGCCCAGGCCGAGGCCGCCTTCGCCGCGCTGCGCAGCGCGCCGGGCCGGGCCTTCGAGGTACGCGCGCCCATCGACGGCCGCGTGCTCAAGGTCCACCAGGCCAGCGAGACACCGGTGGCGCTCGGGGCCCCGCTGCTCGAGGTCGGCGACACGAGCCGACTCGAGGTGGTGGCCGAACTGCTGACTGCCGACGCGCTCCAGGCCACGCCCGGCCGACCGGTGCGCATCGAGCGCTGGGGAGGCCCGACCGTGCTCGAGGGCCGCGTGCGGCGCGTGGAGCCTGCCGCGTTCACCAAGATCTCGGCGCTGGGGGTCGAGGAGCAACGCGTGCGCGTGCTCATCGACGTCACATCGCCCGCCTCGGCGTGGTCCGCGCTCGGTGACGGCTTCCGGGTCGGCGTGCGCATCGTCACGCGACAGGCCGACGGTGTCCTGCTGGTGCCCGTCAGCGCGGTCTTCCCTCGCCCGTCGGATGCCGACGGCACGCCGAACGGCTCCGCGGTGTTCGTCCTGCGCGATGGCCGCGCGCACCTGACCCCGGTGGCCGTCACCGCCCGCAACGGCAGCATGGCCTGGGTCGACAGCGGCCTGCAGGACGGCACGACCGTGATCGTCTACCCGCCGCCGGGTGTGGCCGACGGCGTCCGGGTCCGCGAACGCCCCCGTCGCGCGCGATGAGCCGCCCAGGGGGCGACGCCCCGCCGCGGATCCCTCAGGCGGTCGGCGGCCAGGGGCGCAGCACCGCGCGCACCGGACTCGCGTCGACGCCACGCCACCGTAGCGGCAGGGCGATCAATTCGTAGTCGCCTTCCGGCACGGTGTCGAGCACGAGGTTCTCCAGCACCCGCAGGTCGCGGCGGCGCGCGACCTGATGACTGGGCAGGTCCTTGCTGTCGGCCGGGTCGAGGCTCGCCGTGTCCAGGCCGACGAGGCGCACGCCGCGATCCGCCAGCGCCTCCAGCGTGTCGGGCGCGAAGGCCGCCATGTGCGGGTCGAAACGGTCGATCGGCGCCCGGTCGTATGTGCGGACGAGCACGCGCGGGGGCAGGTCCACGGCCGCATGCTCCAGGTGCCGCCAATGCACCAGCGGCCGGGCGTCGACCGCATGGATCACCCGGCACCGCCCAAGGTAGGGCGCGAGATCGAGCCCGGCGACGTCGGCGCCCGCGGCGTCGTAGTGCAGCGGCGCATCGGCATGCGAGCCCACGTGCGGCGACAGGGTCACGGCGCTCACGTTCACCGGGCAGCCCGGCGCGAGCGTCGCTGTCCAGCACATGCTGAACGGCGTGTCGCCGGGAAAGACCGGTGCGGACGCGTCCACCGGCGGGGACAGATCCCAGAGGATTTCCGCCGTGCCGGGTGCCCGCTTCATCGCCCGGATGTTAGGGCGAGCCCGCGCCCGCGGCATTCGGCGCAACTGAGTCGCGATCACGGTCCTGTTGCGCTGACCGAGGCGGACCCCGCAGGGCTACATTCCGATCAGGTTCGTGCCCGTTGACCGAGGAGGTGTCCATGCGGCTTGGGCATTGGCGCCGCATGGCGCTGGGTGGCGCATTGGCGCTCCTTGCGGTCGGCACTTCGCTCGCCCAGGGGGCGGCACCAGCGACGGCGCCGGGGGAACGGCTGCGCATCATCGGCGGCCTTGCGGGCGTCAACCAGTTCGTTCGCCACGAGGAGCCGTTCTGGAGCCGCGAGCTGCCGCGGCTCACCGGCGGCCGGGCGAGCGCCGAGATCGTCCCCTTCGACCGGGCAGGGCTGCGCGGTCAGGAGATGATCCGTCTCGTTCAGCTCGGGGCCGTGCCGTTCGGCACGCTGCTCCTGGCGGTCAGCGCCGCTCAGGAACCAGAACTCGCTGCCCCGGACCTCGCCGGGCTCAACCCTGACTTCGCCTCCCTGAAACGAAGCGTCGAGGCCTACCGGCCGCGCGCGCAGGCGCTGCTGCGCGAACGCTACGGGATCGAGCTGCTGGCGTTGTACGTCTACCCCGCACAGGCCACGTTCTGCGCGAAGCCGATCTCCGGCCTGGCAGACCTGGCCGGGCGCCGGGTGCGGGTCTCGTCGCCCGCCCAGGCCGACTGGGTGACCGCGCTCGGCGCCACGCCGGTGCAGACCACGTTCTCGGAGATCGTCGCCAACCTCCGGCACGGCAACATCGACTGCGCCATCACGGGCACGATGTCGGGCAACACCATCGGGCTGCACGAGGTGACCACGCACCTGCATCCGATGCCGGTCAACTGGGGGCTCGCCGCCTTCGTGGCCAACCGTGATGCCTGGCAGGCCCTGTCCAACGAGACGCGCGCGGTGCTCAGCCGCGAGCTGCCGCGGCTCGAAGGCGCGATCTGGGCCGAGTCCGAGCGCGAGACCGGCGAAGGCATCGCCTGCAACACCGGTTCGGCCGGGTGCGTGAGCGGACGCCGGGGTCGCATGACGCTGGTCACGCCGCCGTCGACCGACGACGCGCGCCGGCAGGAGATCCTCCGCTCGGCCGTGCTCCCGGGCTGGGTGCAGCGCTGCGGCCCCGGCTGCATCCCTGCCTGGCAGTCGACCATCGGCCGCGCGACCGGCATCGACCCGTTCTGATCGAGGCCCTGTGCTCGCCCGTGGCGTTCTCGTCGCCCTGTGGACCAGCGCCGCGGCGCTCGCGCTGGCCGTCTGTGCGGCCGCAGCGGCACTGCTGTGGCAGGCGCGCGGCGAGGCCCTGCGGGCCGCCCAGGCGAGTGCCCTGCAGTACGCCGGGGGGGCGGAGGCGACGCTGAACCGCACCCTGATCGGCATCGACAGCCTGCTCGCGGACCTGCCGGCCCTGGTCGATCCGGCATGGGACCCGACCCGCGGCTTCGACCTGCCGCGCGCCCAGCGCAAGATCGCGGCGGTGACCGGGCAGAACCTGCTGCTGCGCGAGGTGGCGGTGCTCGACGCCGCCGGCCAGGTGATCATGGGCGGCTCGTCGACCTCCACGCTCGCCGGCCTGAAGCTGCCCGACGGCTTCCTCGACGACGTGCGCCGCCAGCGGCCCTCGGCGATGTCGATGAGCGTGCCGATCCTGGACTTCGCCACGTCCGAGCGCCTCGTGTACCTCGCCCGCGCGGTGCCGCTCGCCGGTCACGAGGGGGCGGTGGCCGTGGCCGCGGTGCCGCTTCCCGCGCTGGCCGCACTGCTGTCGCCCGCCGGGGAGGTGCCCGGCCTGGAGATGACCCTCGAGCGTCGTGACGGGATGCTGCTGGCCAGCGTACCCTCGATCGACGCCCGCATCGGCACGCGCGCAGAGGGTGCACTCGACGAGGCCGCCTATGCGCGCGCCATCGTCGATGGGCGCTCCCGGCTGCACGGGCGCGATGCCGTCGTGGCCGCACGGCCGCTTGCCTACCCGACGCTTCGAGTCGTCGTTGCCTCGCCGCTGGACGCCGTGCTGGCGAAGTGGGCCGCCCTGCGGACGACGGCCATGGCGTTCGCAGGCGGCTTCGTCCTGCTGATCGTGGCCAGTGCCGCGGTGATCCAGCGACAGATGACGCGCCTGGCCGCGGCCCAGGCGGCGGTCAGCCAGGCCAAGGCCACGCTGGAGCGGGCCATGGCGTCGATCGGCGACGGGTTCGTCCTGTGGGACCAGGACGAACGCCTGGTCGCGTGGAACGATCGATATGTCGAGTTGTTCCCGTGGCTCGCGCCGGTGGTCCGGGTCGGCGTGCCGTTCGAGGAGATCGTGGCCGTCGCCGCGCGCCACGTGGTCCCGGATGACCGCCCGGCCCAGGAGCGCCAGGCCTGGAGCGAAATGCGGCTCGCGCGGCACCGCAGCGGAGCCGGCACCTACGAGCAGGAACTGCGCAATGGCATCGTGGTGCACGTCGTCGAGCGTCGCACGCCCGACGGCGGGGTCGTGGGCATCGTGCGCGACATCACCCGGCACGAGCGCGCGCTCGCCCAGGCCAAGGCGAACGCCGAAGCAGCCAACGAGGCCAAATCCCGCTTCCTGGCGACCATGAGCCATGAGATGCGCACGCCGCTGAACGGCGTTCTCGGCATCAATGCCCTGCTGCTGAACACGCCCTTGAACGACCAGCAGCGCGCCTACGCCGGCACGATCGAGACCTGCGGGCACGCGCTGCTGGCCCTGATCGACGACATCCTCGACCTGTCCCGCATCGAGGCCGGCAAGCTCGAGCTCGCGTCCGCGCCATTCGACCCGGGCCGCCTGTGCGAGGAGGCGGTCGAGTCGCTGCGCGCCCGGGCGGTCGAGAAGTCGCTGTGCCTGACCTTCCAGCGCTCGCGCGAGGTGCCGCGCCGGGTGCTCGGTGACGCCAATCGGCTCCGGCAAGTGCTCTTCAACCTGCTGGGCAACGCACTGAAGTTCACCGAGCACGGGTCGGTCGACGTCCTGTTGACGGCCGCGCCGCAGCGCGACAACCGGGTCGAGCTGGACCTGCGCGTGCGCGACACCGGCATCGGCATCGCCGCCGACGTGCTGCCGCGCCTGTTCGAGCGCTTCACCCAGGCCGATCAATCGACTGCCCGGCGCTTCGGCGGCAGCGGCCTCGGGCTCGCGATCAGCCGCGAGATCGTCGAGGCGATGGGCGGTCGCATCGAGGTCGACAGCGTGCCCGGCCGCGGCAGCGAGTTCCGCGTGCGGGTGCCGCTGGCGGCCAGCCACGATGCGCTCGACCCCGTAGTCGAGAACCCGCCGACCCGGCACGCCGGGCGCGCCCTGCGCATCCTCGTGGCCGAGGACAACGACGTGAATCAGCTGGTGATCGGCGCGATGCTGGCCGAGCTCGGACACAGCCACGAGATCGCCCGGGACGGGCATGCGGCCGTCGAGCGTGCAAAGTCCGGCGACTGGGACTGCATCCTGATGGACATCCAGATGCCCGGCATGGACGGCCTTGCGGCCACCCGCGCGATCCGAGCGCTGGACGGGCCGGCCGCGCAGGTGCCGATCGTGGCGCTGACCGCGAACGCGATGGTCCAGGACCAGGTGCTGCACCACGAGGCCGGCATGGACGGTCACCTGTCCAAACCGCTGCACCCGGAGCGACTCGCGCAGGAGCTGGCGCGACTGTGCGTGACCGCCTGAGCGCTGCGGGGACATGGCGCCCCGGAGGTCTGCCCGGATGACGTGACGCATCCCAGTCCGTTAGCCTGCGGGAATGACGAGCCGAGACGACGACGACGCGCGCGACCGCGTTGACCCGCTGGCCGCGCTGCGGGACCAGTTCGTCCTGCCGCCCGGCGTGATCTACCTCGACGGCAACTCGCTCGGGCCGCTGCCGCGGGCCACTCTCGCGAGGGTGCAGCACGTGGTGCGCGAGGAGTGGGGCGAGGGGCTGATCCGCAGTTGGAACAGCGCCGGCTGGATCGACGGGCCGCGGCGGGTCGGCGATGCGATCGGGCGTCTGGTCGGCGCGCAGCCAGGCGAGGTGCTGGTCGCCGACTCCACGTCGGTGAACCTGCACAAGCTGCTGGCCACGGCGCTGCGCCTGACCACCGCGTCCAGGGCCGGTACCGACCGTTCGGTCATCGTGTCCGAGCGCGGCAACTTCCCGACCGATCTGTACATCGCCGAGACCTTGGCAGCCCAGTCGGGCTTTCGGCTGGAACTGCTCGACGGCGACGCCCGCCGCCCGGCCGTGCTCGAGCGCCTGGCCGGCGATCGCGGGCGTGACGTGGCGGTCGTCATGCTCACCCAGGTCGACTACCGCAGCGGCGCCCGACACGACATGGCCGAGGTCACGGCCGCCGCGCACCGCGCGGGCGCCCTCGTGCTGTGGGACCTGGCGCACAGCGCGGGCGCGTTCCCGGTCGACCTGCACGGCGCCGACGCTGACTTCGCGGTGGGGTGCGGCTACAAGTACCTGAACGGCGGTCCCGGGGCGCCGGCCTTCCTGTGGGTTCATCCGAGGCATCTGGCGTCGATGCAGGCCCACGCCATTCGCCAGCCGCTATCGGGCTGGATCGGGCATGCCGAGCCGTTCGCGTTCAGTCCGGGCTACCAGCCGGCCGAGGGCATCGCGCAGTTCCTGTGCGGCACGCCCGCGGTGCTGTCGCTCGCCGCGCTGGAGTGCGGCGTCGCCACGCTGCTGGCCGCCGACCCCTTCGGCGGCCTCACTGCGCTGCGCGAGAAGTCGCTGGCCCTGACATCGCGCTTCATCGAGCTGGTCGAGGCGCGTTGCGCCGGACACGGCCTGCAGCTCGTGACCCCGCGCGAGCCGGCGCGGCGCGGCAGCCAGGTCAGCTTCAGCCACCCCGAGGGTGGCTATGCCATCGTGCAGGCGCTCATCGAACGCGGCGTGATCGGCGACTTCCGCGCGCCGGACGTGCTGCGCTTTGGCTTCACGCCCCTGTACCTGCGCCACGTCGACGTCTGGGACGCGGTCGAGCAGCTGCGGCAGGTGCTCGAGTCGGGGCAATGGCGCGAGCCCCGCTTCCACCGCAAGGCGAAGGTCACATGAGCCCGGGCGACGAACCTTCGGGCTGCCCGTTCGGTCACGGGCCCGCCTCGCCGCCCGAGCCCCCCGCGTCGGCGGCGCCACGCCCGCCGCCGACGTCGGGCGAGCACATCGTCGCCGAGGAAGGCGCGAAGCTCGACTTCAGCGCCGACATGAGCTACGGCGACTACCTGCGGCTCGACGCCGTGCTGACCGCGCAGCACCCGCTGTCGCCCGGACACGACGAGATGCTGTTCATCGTGCAGCACCAGACCAGCGAGCTCTGGATGAAGCTGATGCTGCACGAGCTGCAGGCGGCGATGCGCTGCATCGCTGCCGACCGGATGCCACCGGCGTTCAAGATGCTGGCCCGGGTCAGCCGGGTGATGGAACAGCTGGTCCATGCCTGGGACGTGCTGGCCACGATGACGCCGCCCGAGTACTCGGCCATTCGTCCGTATCTGGCCCAGAGCAGCGGGTTCCAGAGCTGGCAGTACCGCTGCATCGAGTTCCGCCTGGGCAACAAGAATGCCGCCATGCTCGGGCCGCACCGCCACCGGCCCGAGCATCTCTCGGCGGTCGAGGCCGCGTGGCGCGAGCCGTCGCTCTACGACGAGTGCCTGCGGCTGCTCGCGCGCCGCGGGATCGCGGTGCCCGACAGCCACCTCGAGCGTGACTGGACGCAGCCCTACGCGCCCAGCGACGGCGTCGAGCAGGCCTGGCTGACCGTGTACCGGGCCCCGGAGGCCCACTGGGACCTGTACCAGCTCGGCGAGGAACTCACCGACCTCGAGGACGCGTTCCGCCTCTGGCGCTTCCGACACGTCACGACGGTCGAGCGGAGCGCGGCACCGGCGGCACCAGCGGCGTGGGCTACCTGCGCAAGATGCTCGACGTGGTGCTGTTCCCCGAGATCTGGAAGCTGCGCACCAACCTGTAGCGGCGTCCGCGAGCGACCTCTCGCGGACGCTGTCGGACCTGGGTGCGGTCGAATTGCCTCGCGATGTTGCCGCACACCAGGTCGCACAGCTCGTAGATCGAGGGATCGGCGATCCGGTAGTACACGCTGTTGCCGCGCGTCTCGCGCGCGACGAGCCCCCGTTGACCGAGCAGCGCCAGGTGGCGCGAGACGTTCGCGACGCTCGAGCCGCACTGCTGCGCGATCTCGCCGACGCTCGCCTCTCCCCCGCGCAGCAGGTTGAGGATCTTCAGCCGCGACGGCTCGGCCAGCGCCTGGAAGTACAGCGCCACCTGTTCGAGCGCCTCGGCGGGCAGGTCCTTCATGAGGGTGCAGGTCGGAAAGCGTCGGGGCTTCATGGTGCCCCACCTCGCGGGGCTTGTCACGACTGCGCAAGTGCGCCAGTTCGTACTTGACTATTTGCGTAGATGCGCAAATAATAGAACCATTCGTCGAAGGCGTCCAGCACTTCGACGCGAACCCCACCCGATCCGTCGAGGAAATCCTGTCGTGATGCGTTCCCTGGTGAGAGCCCTGCCCGCCTTCATGAATCGCCCGGCCCAGCGCCGCGCCCTGTCGGCGCTGGCCGCCGCGGCGGGTCTGGCGGTCATCAGCGTCATGCCGATGGCGACCTCCCCGGCGTCGGCCGAGGGGGCCACCGCGCCCACCAACACCGCGCTGGCCACCTTCAAGGTGCAGGATCAGGCTGCTGCCACCACGCTGGGCTTCGACGGGGTGGTCGAAGCCGTGCGCCACACGGTCATGGCCGCGCAGGTGGCCGGCGCGGTCGTGCAGCTCGAGGTGAAGGCCGGCGACCGCGTGAAGGCGGGCCAGTTGCTGATGCGCCTGGACGCGCGGGCGGCCAACCAGTCGGCGGCCGCCAGCACGGCGCAGGTCGAGGCGGCCCGCGCCCAACTCGACGTCGCCACGCGCGACGTGCAACGTCAACGCCAGCTCTTCGAGCAGCAGTTCATCAGCCGGGCCGCGCTGGACCGCGCCGAGGCCGAGTTCCGCGCCGCTCAGGCGCAGGTCGAGGCCCTGCGGGCCCAGGCTGGCGTCGCGACGACACAGACGGCCTTCCACGTCGTGCGCGCACCGTATGCCGGTGTGGTCGCGGACGTCCCGGTGACGCTGGGTGACATGGCCCTGCCCGGCCGCCCGCTCGTCGCGGTGTACGACCCGGGTGCCCTGAGGGTGACCGCCGCCGTGCCGCAGTCGCTGATGGCTCGCCTGGGCTCGGCCCCGAGTCCGTCGACGGTGCGCCTGGACCTGGGCGCGACCGCCACGGGGCTGACCCCGACCCGCGTGACGGCGCTGCCGGTCATCGACGCCGCGACCCACACCGCCACGCTTCGCGCCGACCTGCCCTCGGGACTGCCGGTGGTCGTGCCGGGCCAGTTCGCCCGCGCGTGGATCGACGTGCCGGCCGACACCGCGGCGGGGGGCCGTGGCTCGAGCGTGCGCGTGCCCGCCTCGGCCCTGGTCCGGCGCGCCGAGATGACCGCGCTGTATGTGATCGATTCGCGCGGCAAGCCGCTGTTGCGCCAGGTGCGCCTCGGCCGGACCGACGGCGACCAGGTCGAGGTGCTCACGGGCCTTTCGGCCGGCGAGACCGTGGCAGCGGACCCGCAGGCCGCCGCCCGCATCCGCTGAGGCCCGCATGAGCCGCCATCCTGCCGCCCCGATGGGCGTCTCCGGCCGCATCGCCGCGGCGTTCCAGTCGGCGCAGATCACGCCCCTGCTGGCCCTCGTGGCGCTGCTGCTCGGCCTGTTCGCCGTGTGGGTGACGCCGCGCGAGGAGGAGCCGCAGATCAACGTGACCATGGCCAACGTGATGGTGCCCTTCCCCGGCGCCGGCGTGGCCGACGTCGAGCGCATGGTCGCCGGACCCGCGGAGCAGGTGCTCTCGCAGATCACGGGCGTCGAGCACGTGATGTCGGTCTCGCGCCCGGGGATGGCGATCGTCACGGTGCAATTCGAGGTCGGCGTGCCGCGCACCGAGGCGCTGGTGCGCCTGTACGACACGGTGCAGTCGAACGCCGACTGGCTGCCGCGTGGCCTGGGCGTGCTCGACCCGATCATCAAGCCCAAGGGCATCGACGATGTGCCGATCGTCACGCTCACGCTGTTCAGCCGCGACCCCGCGATCGGCGCCGACGCGTTGCAGCGCGTGGCACACAGCGCCGAGCACGAGATCAAGCGGGTGCCCGGCACGCGCGAGGTGACCACGATCGGCGCGCCCGGCCGTGCCGTCCTGATCGAGATCGACCCCGGCCGTCTCGACAGCGTCGGGCTGACGGTGGCCGACCTGCGACAGACGCTGCTGTCGGCGAATCTGGGCCTGCCGGTGGGCGAACTGCTGGGCCAGAACCGATCGGTGGCGATCGAGTCGGGACCGTTCCTCGCCCACGCCCGCGACGTCGAGGAGCTCGTGGTCGGCGCCCGCGCCGGCAAGCCGATCTTCCTGCGCGACGTCGCCACCGTGCGTGACGGGCCGCCGCCGGCCGCCCACTATGTCTGGCACACCGAAGCGGCCCGGGGCGACCAGCCGGCCGGCGAGTTCCCGGCGGTGGTGATCGCGGTCACCAAGAAGCCGGGCGAGAACGCGATCGATGTGGCCGAGGCGGTGATGACGCGCGTCGAGACGCTGCGCAACACCGTGATCCCGGCCGAGGTGGAGGTCCGCGAGACCCGCAACTACGGCGCGACGGCAGACGAGAAGGCGCGACAGCTCATCACGAAGCTGCTGTTCGCCACGGCCTCGGTGGTGGCCCTGGTGTTCGTGGCGCTCGGCCGGCGCGAGGCGGCGATCGTCGGCGCCGCGGTCATCCTCACGCTCACGGTGACGCTGTTCGCCTCGTGGGCCTGGGGCTTCACGCTGAACCGCGTGTCGCTGTTCGCGCTGATCTTCTCGATCGGCATCCTGGTCGACGACGCGATCGTGGTGGTGGAGAACATCCACCGCCACCAGCAGCTCCACCCGGGCAAGTCGCTGGCGCAGATCATCCCGGGGGCGGTCGACGAGGTCGGCGGGCCCACCATCCTCGCGACGCTGACCGTCATCGCGGCCCTGCTGCCGATGGCCTTCGTGTCGGGGCTGATGGGCCCGTACATGAGCCCGATCCCGATCAACGCGAGCCTGGGCATGGTGCTGTCGCTGGCCATCGCCTTCGTCGTCACGCCCTGGCTGGCGCGGCTGTGGATGAAGGCTGGACACGGTTCGCACGGCGCCCCACACGGCACTGAGGGCCGTGCCGCACCGAACGGCGCTGAGGGTCCTGCCGTGCCGACCGTCTCGGGCCATGGGCTGGCCGGTCGGCTGGCGCCGCTCTTCGAGCGGGTGTTCAGCCCGCTGCTCCACCCGACCACGGGCGGGCGCGGACGCGCCTGGCTCGGCCTCGGCGTGATCGGTCTCATCGCGGCCTCCATCGTGCTGCCGGTGCTGGGCCTGGTCCAGCTCAAGATGCTGCCCTTCGACAACAAGTCGGAGTTCCAGGTCATCGTCGACATGCCCGCGGGCACGCCGGTCGAGAAGACCGCGGCCGTGCTGCGCGAGCTCGGCGCCCACCTGGCCACCGTGCCCGAGGTCGTGGACCTTCGCGCTGGCGGCGACGTGGGCGACCTGCAGGTGAACCTGGTGGCCAAGGGCGAACGCAAGGCCAAGAGCCACGCGATCGCCACGCGCGAGCGGCCGGCCCTGCAGGCGATCGGCCGCCGCCACGGCGCGAACGTGAAGGTCGTCGAGGTGCCGCCGGGCCCGCCCGTGCTCGCACCGATCGTCGCCGAGGTCTACGGCCCGACGGCGGAGGGCCGCCGTGAGGTCGCCAAGGCGATCCGCGCGGTGTTCGAGCGCACCGAGGGCGTCGTCGACGTCGACGACAGCACGATCGCGGCCGCCCCGCGGACGCTGCTGGTGGTGGACCGCCAGAAGGCCGCGATGCTCGGCGTGCCGCAGCAAGCGATCGTGACCACGCTGCGCGCCGGGCTGGCGGGCGAGGCCACGGCCTACCTGCACGACCAGACCAAGTACCCGGCCGCCGCCACGCTGCAGCTGCCGGCCGAGCGGCATGGCGACCTGGAGGCCCTGCTGCAGCTGTCGGTGCGTTCGGCCAGCGGCAAGCTGGTGCCCATCCGCGAGCTGGTGCGCGTCACCGACTCGGTGCGCGAGCAGCCGGCCTACCGCAAGGACCTGCTGCCCGTCACCTACGTGGTCGCCGACATGGCCGGTCGCGTCGACAGCCCGCTCTACGGCATGTTCGCCATGCGCTCGGCCATCGGCGAGATCCGCACGCCGGGCGGGGGCACGGTGCAGGAGTACTTCATCCGCCAGCCCGAGGATGCCTATCGCGACTACGCGGTCAAGTGGGACGGCGAGTGGCAGATCACCTACGAGACGTTCCGCGACATGGGCCTGGCCTACGCGGTGGGGCTGGTGCTCATCTACCTGCTGGTGGTGGCGCAGTTCGGCTCGTACCTGACGCCGCTCATCATCATGGCACCCATCCCGCTCACGATCATCGGCGTCATGCCCGGCCATGCGCTGCTCGGCGCGCAGTTCACCGCCACCAGCATGATCGGCATGATCGCGCTGGCCGGCATCATCGTGCGCAACTCGATCCTGCTGGTGGACTTCATCAACCTGCAGGTGCGCGAGGGCGTGCCCTTCGAGCGGGCGATCGTCCAGTCGGCGATCACGCGCTCGCAGCCGATCCTGCTGACGGGCCTGGCCGCGATGCTCGGCGCGGTGTTCATCCTCGACGACCCGATCTTCAACGGATTGGCGATCTCGCTGATCTTCGGGATCGCCGTGTCGACCGTGCTCACGCTGGTCGTGATCCCGATCCTGTACTACGTGGCCTACCGCCACCGCCTGCACGCCCTCACCCGCGCCGTCGCCGACGCTGACGCCGACGATGGCGCAACGACCGGGGCACTGCCCGGCACCCCTCGAGCCACTTCCTGATCCCCACCCCACCCGCAAGGAGACCCTGACCATGACCACCTGGCAAATCGTTCGCGTCGTCGCCGGCCTGTTCATCCTGCTGTCGCTGGCGCTCGGCATTCCCGGCAGCCCGATCTTCGTGAGCCCCTGGTGGCTCGCCTTCACCGCCTTCGTCGGCCTCAACCTGTTCCAAAGCGGGCTGACGAAGTGGTGCCTGATGGAGACCATCCTGCGCAAGCTCGGCGTGAAGTCGGGCGCCTGAGGCCATTGCCATGACCAAGAGTTACCGCGAGATCACGCAGCGCGTTTCGGCGTCGCTGAAACCGCTGCGCGCCGACATCGGCGACACGACCCGCGCCTTCAGCGCGCTGGCCCAGGCGGCCACGCGCGACGGCGCCCTCGACAAGAAGACCAAGGAGCTGATCGCGCTCGCGTTATCCGTCCAGGCGCGCTGCGACCCGTGCATCGGCTTCCACGCCGAGGCCTGCGCCAAGCTCGGCGCCAGCCGCGCCGAGGTCGAGGAGGCGATCGGCATGTGCATCTACATGGGCGGCGGCCCCTCGCTGATGTACGCCGGCGACGCCCTGGCCGCGTACGAGGAGTTCGGCGGCGAGAAGGCACCCGTGGCGACCTGATCGCCGAACTCGTTGTTCGAGGATCCCGGACATGAACGTCGTCTGCCCCGCCTGCGCGACCACCAACCGCGTTCCCGACGACCGGATCGGCGACAGCCCGGTCTGCGGCCGCTGCGGGGTCGAACTGCTGCCGTCTCGGCCGGTGTCCCTGACCGACACCACCTTCCAACCGTACGTGCAGGGTCACGGGCAGCCGGTGCTCGTCGACTTCTGGGCCGACTGGTGCGGCCCATGCAAGATGATGGCGCCGCATTTCGAGCAGGCGGCCTCGCAGGTGCCCGGCGTGCGTTTCGCCAAGGTGGACACCGACGCGAACCCTCGCGCAAGCATGGCCAACCACATCCGGAGCATCCCGACGCTGGTGCTGTTCCGGGACGGCCGGGAGGTGGCTCGCCAGTCGGGCGCGATGCCGGCCGGCGAGCTGATCCGCTGGGTCCAGGCCCAGCTCGCCCGCCCGTAGTCCACGCTGACATCCAAGGTTGAGGCCGCCCGTCGGCCTCGGCGCCTGCCGGGCCTCCCACGCGCCGGCGCGAAGGACAGGGCCTGGGGTGGCGCGCACAATCCGGGTTCTCGCCTTGGCAGCGTGCGATGCCGGCTCCGCCGCTCACCCACCATGAGATCCTCGGCCTTGCCGAGCCATTCGCGCGCGGCGGCTGGCGGGTGGACCTGGACGGGTCACGCCGCGAGAACCGCCAGCTTCGCTTCGTGCCCGTGCAGGCCCCGGCAGGCGATGCCCCGGCCGGCATCCGGTCCTGGCTCGACCTGGATGCGTCGGCCGCACGCCGTTTCCGGCTCGTGCGCACTGTGCGGGATCCGGCCGGACGGCAGGCCACGCTGAAGGCCGGCGGCGTCGACTTGCCGGCGCTGCTGGCGTCGATCGAGGCCGTGCCCGTCGACCGCCACTTCCCGGCCTGCCTTCCGCCGGTCTCGCGCAGCTACGAGATCGGGGGCAGCGGGCCCGCCGGCGTGTCGTCGCTGGTGCTCGTCGAGGGTCGCGTCGACGCCGACGGCTTGCGCGCGGGCCTGCGCGTGCCCGACGTGCGCGGGTTGGCCGCCGAACTGGTGCTGATGCCCACGCGGCCGGCGCAACCGAACCTGCCAGAGGATCTGGTCGCCGTGCTCGGATGGGACTGGGCACGCCTCGTGCCCGACGCCGAGGGCTGGTCGACTCGGCTGCGCTTGCGTGGGGACCTCGCGGCGCGCACGCGTCGCGCGGAGTCAGCGCTGGAGCAACTGGCGAGACACCTGGCCACCACGCTGGCGGCCCCGCCGGCCGAGTACCACGCCCGGCTGCGCCGGGCCCGCTGGGGCGTGTTCGTCAGGCGCGGCATCCCGACCTTCACCGCCGTCGGGCTCACCGCCGCCGCGCTTGGCCTGGCGCTGCTGCGCCTGGACCTGTCGATGGCGCAGTGGATCGCGCTCTACCACGTGCCGACGGTGATCGTCGCCCTCAGCTTCACCTTGCAGGAACTGCCGCGCTTCGAGATCCCGCCCTGGCCGCGTCCGCTGCCGCAGCGCACCTGGTTCAGCGGTTGACGGTGACCCACTGCACCTCGAACCAGTTGTCCGCCCGGTGCACCACGTTCACGTTCGCCCGCGAGGCCCACGGGATCGCCTGGCGGTGCAGCGGGATCGTGTGGACCTGGTTCTTCCATTCGAGCAGCGCCTGCCGGATCAGCGCTTCGCGCTTCTTCGGGTCGGCCTCGGTGCTGCTCTGCGCCGCGAGAGCGTCGAACTTGTCGTTGCGGCTCGCGCCGTAGTTGAACGCGCCCACCCCGCGCTCGCCGCGGTTGCGCATGACCGGCGTGAGCGTCGTCTCGGCGTCGGTGATCGCGCCGCCCCAGCCGAGCATGTACATGCTGGTGTCGAGCTTCTCGAGCTTGGGGAAATAGGTGGCGCGCGGCATCGCGTTCACGCGCACCTTCACGTTGAGGCGGGCCCACATCGCGGCCAGCGCGATGCAGATCTCCTCGTCGTTGATGTACCGGTTGTTCGGGCAGTCGAGGGTGACCTCGAAACCGTCGGCGTAGCCCGCCTCGGTCATCAGGCGCCGGGCACGCTCGAGGTCGAACGGGAAGCGCTGCTCGATCTCGGGGTCGTTGAAGTACGCCAGCGTGGATGGCGTGTTGCCGCCGGTCGGCGTCGCCAGCCCGTTCATGGTCTGGCGGCGCATCGTCTCGATGTCGACCGCGTGGTACAGCGCCTGGCGCACGCGCA
>JALOSQ010000328.1 GCA_025458335.1 Ideonella sp. | reverse complement strand
GCCGCGCACCGGCACCACTTTCATTGCACGGCCTGCGACCAGGTGTTCCCGATCGACGCCTGTCCGGGCGGCATCGAGCAACTGGTGCCGCCGGGTTGGCAGGTCGAGCGCCACGACCTGACGCTGCATGGCCGCTGCCCGAGCTGCACGCCCGCGGGGGTGGCCCGATGAAGCACCCGACGGCCCGGCGCCGCGCCTCGCAGGCGTCGCTGATGTACTGGTCCGGCGCCCAGCGCCTGGCCGCGCTGGCGGTCCCGCTCGGCCTGCTCTGGGGCGCCGTGGCCTGGGCCACGGGAGGCTCGGCGTGAGCGTCGTGCCGCACGTCGAGCCCGCACCGGCGCCCGCCATGGTGCCGTCGCCCGGCACTGTCGGCGAGACCGCGCCGCGCCTGGCACTGGTCCACGACGAGCGGCACGTGGCGCGCCTTGCGGGGGTGTCGGTGCGACGAGGCGGGCACCTGGCACTCGAGGACCTCGACCTCACGCTGCCGGCCGGCCGGCTGGTCGCGGTCGTCGGGCCGAATGGCGCCGGCAAGTCCACCCTGCTGGAGTTGCTCGCGGGCCGCCTGGCGCCGTCACGGGGCCGGATCGAACTGTCCGCCGCGGTGCGCGGCGCCGTGGGCTGGTTGCCGCAGCGAAGCACGCTCGACACCAGCTTTCCGGTGTCGGTGCTCGACACGGCGCTGATGGGCCACTGGCATCGGCTCGGCGCGTTCGGCCGTGCGCGCCGCGAGCACGTCGAGCAGGCGCTCGCGGTACTGGAGCGCGTGGGGCTGGTTGACACCCGCCATCGCCTGATCGGCGAACTCTCGGTCGGGCAGCTGCAACGCCTGCTGTTCGCGCGCCTCGCCCTGCAGGAGGCCCGCCTCGTGCTGCTCGACGAGCCCTTCGCCGCCGTCGACGAGGCCACCGCCGACCTGCTGCTGCGCGAGCTCGAGGGATGGCGCAACGCCGGCCGCAGCGTGGTCGTGGTCACGCACGACCTGGCGCCGGTGCGCGAGCGCTTCGACCACGCGGTGTTGCTCGCCCGCCGGCTGGTGGCGGCTGGTGCGCCGGCAGCCGCGCTCACGGCCGAGTCGCTGGACACCGCCCGGCGCACCGCCTGGGCCCTGACGTGAGCACGTCGGCGCTGACCTGGCCCGCGGAAGCCGGGCTCGGCTGGGCGTTCTGGATCGGCCCGTTCGCCGAGTTCGGGTTCATGCGCCACGCGCTGGTCGCCGCACTCGCCCTGGCCGCCAGCAGCGCCCCGCTGGGCGCACTGCTGGTGCTGCGGCGGATGAGCCTGCTGGGCGACGCGATGGCCCACGCCCTGCTGCCGGGCGCGGCCATCGGCTTCGTGGTGGCCGGGTTCAGCCTGGCCGCCATGGGCGCGGGCGCGCTGGTGGCCGCGTTGCTGGTGGCGGCGCTGGCTGCGTGGGTGAGCCGCGTGACGCAGCAGAAGGAAGACGCGAGCTTCGCGTCGTTCTACCTGATCGCGCTGGCCCTGGGCGTGCTGATCATGTCGATGCACGCGAGTCCGGTCGACCTGGTCCACCTGCTGTTCGGCTCGGTGCTCGCCGTCGACCGCGATTCCCTGGTGCTGGTGGCCGGCGTCGCCAGCCTCACGCTGGCCGCGCTGGCCGTGCTGTTCCGCCCGATGGTCGCCGAGAGCCTCGACCCGGAGTTCCTGCGCAGCGTCGGCGGCCGCGGCGGCTGGGTGCAGCAGGCGTTCATCGTGCTGGTGGTCCTGAACCTGGTCGCCGGCTTCCAGGCGCTGGGCACCTTGATGGCCGTCGGACTGATGATCCTGCCGGCGACGGCTGCGCGCTACTGGGCGCGCAGCATTGCGGCGCTGTGCGCTCTGGCGGTGGCGATCGGCATGGCCTGCGCCTACCTCGGGCTGCTGCTGTCGTTCCACTTCGAGCTGCCCTCGGGTCCGAGCATCGTGCTGCTGGCGGGGCTGGCCTTCGTGGCGTCGGCCGCGCTCGGGCGTCAGGGCGGCTGGTGGTCGCGGCGGACACCGCGCCTGGCGGCCCATGGGGGCTGAGGTGCGCGCCACCGGATCCGGCATCGGCCCCACGGCTCGCGAGACAGCGACGAGCGCGTGGCCGCGACGCCGCCTGCTGGGCGGCGCCCTGGCCGCGGCCGCCCTGATGGCCGGCGGCCGGGCCGGCGCGGTCGACGCGCCCCGCGCCGGCGGCCGGTCGCTCGCCGTGGTCGCCAGTTTCTCGATCCTCGCCGACATCACCCGCGAGGTCGCCGGCCCCTGGGCCGAGGTCAGCGCGATGGTTGGCGCCAACGCCGACGCGCACGTGTTCCAGCCGTCCCCCGCCGACGTGCAGCGCCTCGCGAGGGCCGACCTGGTCGTGCTCAATGGCCTGGGTTTCGAGCGGTGGTTCGACCGGCTGATGGCCAGCGCCGGCTATCGCGGGCCAGTCGTGCAGGCAGCCGACGGCATCGAGGTGCGCCGGGTCGGGCCGGTCGTGGACCCGCATGCCTGGCAGAGCCTGTCGCGGGCGCGCGGCTACGTGCTCAACATCGCGCGCGGCGTGATCGAGTCAGCGCGCGCCAAGTGGCCGGCGTCGCTGGCCGACGCCGTCGAGGCCGGCGTGCGGCAGCGCACCGACGACTACCTGGCCCGGCTGGCCGCGCTCGATGCGCGCATCCGCGCCTGGTTCGACGCGATCCCGCCCGATCGCCGCCACGCGATCACGGCGCACGGCGCCTTCGGCTACTTCGGGGCCGATTACGGCGTGACCTTCACGTCGCTGGGCGGCTGGAACACCGACAGCGAGACGTCGGCGGCCACGCTCGCGCGCCTGATCCGCCGGGTCCGGGCGCAACGGGCGACGGCCCTGTTCGCCGAGAACATCAGCGACGCTGGGCGGCGTGCTGTTCAGCGATGCGCTGAGCCCGCCCGGTGGCCCCGCCGACACCTACCTGCGCCTGGTCGAGCACAACGCCCGCACGATCGCACTGGCGCTGCAGGCCGACCCGGCACACGCCCCGCGATGACGCGCCGTGCCCGAACCGACCATGAGTTCCCGCTCCCGTCCTGTTCAACCGCAAGGAGTCATGCCATGACGCGTCGAACCGCCCCCTTCCGCTCGCGCACGCCCCGAGCCCTTCTGGCCACGCTGGCGATCGCCATCGCCCCCGGCCTCGCCTGGGCGCACGGCAAGGCGCACCAGCACGGCGTCGCCCAGCTGGCGGTGGTGGTCGACGGATCCAAGCTCGTGATCGAGCTCGACACGCCGCTGGACAAC
>JALOSQ010000327.1 GCA_025458335.1 Ideonella sp. | reverse complement strand
GCGCGCCGGGGGCGCAACGAGGCGCAATCCTGGCGAGGCGCACGCGCGCGCGCTCTCCCGCGATCCGAGGGCGGCCCCTCGAATGGCGGAGCGTGGAGCCCACCACCCGTGACGTCGTGCCGGGTTCGAGGCGCCGCGCGTCGCGCCAGCGTCACGCCAGTGCCGGCGGCGCCGCCTCTGTCCCCCGCCCC
Source organism: Ideonella sp. (assembly GCA_025458335.1). Classification (GTDB taxonomy): domain Bacteria; phylum Pseudomonadota; class Gammaproteobacteria; order Burkholderiales; family Burkholderiaceae_C; genus JAIYCR01. Next base: position 2,806 of record JALOSQ010000327.1, on the reverse strand, counting down.
TGTCCCCCGCCTCAGGCCGCAGGCGGGCCGACCAGGGCCGCCTGCGGCCGCGGGATCAGTTGCCGTACAGCACCTGCGGCAGCCACAACCCGATACCCGGGAACTGGTACAGCAGCACGATCGCGATGATCTGGATGCCCATGAACGGGATCATCCCCGCAAAGATCTGGTTGAGCGTCACGTGCGGCGGGCTCACCCCCTTCAGGTAGAACGCACTCATCGCGACCGGCGGGCTCAGGAACGCGGTCTGCAGGTTCAACGCCACCAGCAGGCCGAAGAACAACGGATCGACCCCGAAGTTGTCCAGCAACGGGATGAAGATCGGCATGAAGATCACGATGATCTCGGTCCACTCCAGCGGCCAGCCGAGGATGAAGATGATCACCTGCGAGAGGATCAGGAACTCGGTCTTGCTGAGGTTCAGCGACATGACCCAGTTCTCGACCAGTTCCTGTCCGCCCAGCAGCGCGAAGGCGGCCGAGAAGATCGCGGACCCGACGAAGAGCCAGCACACCATGGCGCTGGTCTTGGCGGTCAGGTAGACCGACTCCTTGAGCATCGCCGTGTTGAACTGCCGGTAGGCGACCGCGAGCAGGAAGCCGCCGAAGGCGCCAACGGCCGCCGCCTCGGTCGGCGTCGCCAGGCCGAAGACGATCGAGCCGAGCACCGAGAGGATCAGCACCAGCAGAGGGAAGAAGCTGGCCAGCAGCATCTTGAAGATCTCGAGCCGCTGGAACGTGAGCAGCGCGTAGAACGCGAGCAGGGCCGCCGCGCCGACCGCGGTGCCGATCCACCACCCGCGCGTGGGCGGCGTGCGCTCGGCGGCGTTCGCGCCGGTGTTTCCGGCGCTCGCGGCGGCACCCGGGGGTTCCTGCACGCCGCCTGCCGACGGCTCCTGAACACCGCCGGCGGCCCCAGGAGGTTCCTGCAGGCCACCTGCCGGCTCCTCGCTGCCCGGGGGTTCGGCCAGGCCGCCCGCGTCCTCGGGCTCGGCCAGGCCGCCGGGCTCGGACGAGCCCGAGGACCAGCTGCCCAGGCCCATGGGCTCCAGGCCCTCGATCGCTTCCTGGGCCGCGGGCGGTGCGGTGTTGACGTGCCAGCTGCCAGCGGCAACGGCGCCGAACAGCAGCGCCGGCAGCAGGGCAATGCCCAGCTGGCGCACGATGTGGCCGACGGGCACATCCGCGTTGCGGCGCCCCTTGAGGGCCCGCAGCAGCGCGGGCAGGGCGACATTGGAGACAGTCTGGGCGATCTTTTCGGTGACGGGCGGCAGCGGCACGCGGCGTCGCTCGGCGGACAGCGGCGGCATCAGGCCGGGCTTGAGCTTGGCCAGCAACACGACGTACAGCACGTACAGCCCGGCCAGCATCAGGCCCGGGAAGAAGGCCCCGGCGTACAACTGCACGACCGACACGCCGGCGGTTGCGCCGTAGACGATCAGCATGACGCTGGGCGGGATCAGGATGCCCAGGCAGCCGCCCGCGGTGATCGAGCCGGCGGCGATGCGTACGTCGTAGCCGGCGCGCAGCATCTGCGGAAGCGCCAGCAGCCCCATCAGCGTGACGACCGCTCCGACGATGCCGGTGGCCGTGGCGAACACGGCGCAGGTGAACAGGGTGGCCACCGCGAGCGAGCCGGGGACTCGCGCCATCGCCAGCTGCAGGCTGCCGAACAGCTTCTCGATCAGGTTCGCGCGCTCGACCAGGTAGCCCATGAACACGAACAACGGGATCGAGATGAGCACGTCGTTGCCCATCACCGAGAAGGCCCGCTGCACCATCAGGTCGAGGGTCTGGGTGACGGCGCCTGCCACCGTCTGGCCGTCCGAGTGGTAGGCGAAGAAGGTGAAGATCATCCCCATGCCCATCAGCGTGAAGGCGGTGGGGAAGCCGAGCATGATCGCCACGACCACGAGCGCGAGCATGAGCAGGCCGTAGTGGCCATTGGTCATCTCGTCGACGGACAGCACCATCCCCGCCGAGGCGGCGACGATCAGCCCCATCAGCGTGAAGCCGAACCACAACTCCTTGCGCAGCTTCATCGCGCCGCCCCCGCCTTGTGCTCCTGCTCGACCACGTAGCGGTCGAGCGCGGCGATGTCCTCGTCCTTGACGTGAACCATCTCCTTGAGCTTGTCGACATCGACTTCCTCGACGTCTTGCTCGCGCGACGGCCACGCGCCGTCGCGCAGGCACACGATGCAGCGCACGATCTCGACCAGGCCCTGCAGCAGCAGCAAGGCGCCGGCAAACGGGATGATGAACTTGAACGGGTACAGCGGCAGCGGCGTCGCCGAGAAGGTCTTTTCGCGGATGGCCAGCGAGTCCTGGAAGTAGCTCCAGCCGGCCCAGGTCAGCGCGATGATGCCGGGCAGGAAGAACACGACGTACAGCACCAGGTCGATCGATGCCTGCGTGCGCGGGCGGAAGAATCCGTAGAGCACGTCACCGCGCACATGCCCGCCCTTGGCGAGCGTGTAGGCCCCGGCCATCATGAACAGCGTGCCGTACATCATGACCTGCGCGTTGAGCGCCCAGTCGTGCGGGTCGTTGAGCACGTAGCGTGAGAACACCTCGTAGGTGATCATCAGCGTGAGCGCCACGATGAGCCACGCGAAGGCCTGGCCGAGCCAGGTCGAGATGCGGTCGACGAACAGCAGGAAGCCTTGCATCGGAATCCTTGAAGGGGCGAAAGCCCCGGCAGCTGCCACAAGCGAGAAGGGCCACCGGCCGGCCTGCGGCGGTGGCCCCTCGCGCCGGAGACCCAGGCTCAGGTGCGGCGGGGACGGAAGTAGTGGTTCCAGGCCA
>JALOSQ010000326.1 GCA_025458335.1 Ideonella sp. | reverse complement strand
GTATCCGTCGTCCTGACCCCACCTTGCGAAATGCCCCGCTATTGATGCCGTGTCGGGCTGTTGTTGACGGCGGAGGCGAGGTTGGACGGCGAGGTGGAGGATACGGGTAGGCATACGGGGTCTCGTAAGGGCACCCGTGGTGAGTTGGTGGAGGTGGTCACGCGCGGCGAGCGGCGGCGCAGCTGGTCGGCCGAGCAGAAACGCATGATCGTCGTCGAGGCGATGCAGCCTGGTGCCAAGGCTGCTGAGGTGATCCGTCGTTGGGGCATCAGCTCGGGGCTGTTCTATGACTGGCGCCGACAGATGCTGGCGGGCGAGCTTGGCTCTGTGCCGATGCCGCTGCCTGCCTTCGCGCAGGTTGCCGTGGCGGAGGATACGCCGATGCTGGCCGCGGCGTCGGCCCCGGAGAGGCCGGCACGCCCCCCCGCGCGCATCGAGGTGGCCCTGCCGTGCGGGACGGAGCTGCGGCTCGACGAGGATGTCGGCGCCGACGCGCTGCGCCGGGTGCTCGCGGTGCTGCGCGGGCGATGATCGGGCCGCCACCGGGTGCTCGCGTCTTCCTCGCCTGCGGCGTCACCGACATGCGGCGCGGCATGGACAGCCTGGCTGCGCTGGTCCAGCAGTCGCTCGACGCCGATCCGTTCGACGGTTCGCTCTACGCCTTCCGGGGCCGCAAGGGCCGGCTGGTGAAGTGCCTCTGGCACGACGGCGTCGGCCTGTGCCTGCTGACCAAGCGCATCGAGCAGGGTGCATTTCCATGGCCCGCGACGCCGACCGGCAAGGTGGTGCTGTCGCCAGCCCAGATGTCCCTGCTGCTCGAGGGCCTCGAGTGGCGGCGGGTGCAGCCGGCCTGGCGGCCAACGGCAGTGTGATCGCGCTCGACATCGCTTTTCCACTTGGCGCGACGCGGGTGCTTCGGCGACGATTCCAGCGTGCCCGATGCCGTGTCTCCCGACCTGGTGGAACTGCGCACCGCCCTCGCCGCGGCCGAGGCCCGCATCGCGCAGCTCGAGCAGATCATCCACGACCTGCGGCGGGCGCGCTTCGGGCAGAGCATCGAGCGTGTCGATCCGGGCCAGCTCGCGTTCGCCCTCGGCGCGACACCGCCGCCATCGCCGCAGGGTGGTGATGACGCCCAGGCGCGGGAGCGCAAACCCAGCTCTGAACGCAGCCGCAACCGCGGCGCGCTGCCGGCGCATCTGGAGCGTATCGAGCAGGTGATCGACATCACCGACCGCGCCTGCCCCTGCTGCCGGCGCGAGATGCACAGGGTGGGTGAGGAGCGGGCCGAGCGGCTCGACGTCGTGCCAGCCCAGCTGCGGGTCCGCGTGACCATTCGGCCCCGCTATGCCTGCCGCCGCTGCGAGGAAGTCGGCGTGCACCAGGCGCCCGCACCAGCGCGGATCGTCGCCGGCGGCTTGCCGACCGAGGCGCTGCTGGCGCATGTCCTGGTGTCGAAATACGGCGACGGTCTGCCGCTCTATCGCCAATGCCAGATCCTGGCCCGCGGCGGCATCCACCTCGACCGCGCGACGCTCTGCGACTGGGTACGCCAAGCCTGCTGGTGGCTACGGCCGCTGCACGAACTCGCCCTTGCCCATGTCGTCGGCCATGCGCGGGTGTTCGCCGACGACACGCCGCTGCCCACCCTGGCGCCCGGCCGCGGCCGGACCCGCGACGGGCGGATCTGGGCCTATGCCGCCGATGATCGGCCCTGCGGCGGCACCGGGCCGCCAGCGGTCGCCTATGTCTACGCCCCGGATCGCAAGGGCATCCGGCCCGCGAGGCACCTCGCGGCCTTCCGCGGTACGCTGCAGGTTGACGGCTATGGCGGGTTCCGCGCGCTGGCGGATCGGCGCAACGACGGCGCGGTCACGCTCGCCTTCTGCTGGGCGCATCTGCGCCGACGCTTCCACAAGATCCATGCGCACACCGCCTCGCCGATCGCCGCCGAGGCATTGCTACGCATCGGCGCGCTCTACGCCCTCGAGCGCGGGATCCGCGGCCGGCCCGCCGAGGAACGCCAGGCCGTCCGGCAGGAGCACAGCGCGCCGCTCGTGCACGATCTGCGCACCTGGCTCGACGCCCAGCTCAGCCGCGTCAGCCAGGGCTCGGCGCTGGCCGAGGCGATCCGCTACGGCCTGCGCCACTGGGAGGGCCTCTGCCAGTTCCTGGACGACGGCACCCTCGAGCTCGACACCAACAGTGTGGAGCGGGAGATCCGGCCCGTCGTCGTCACGCGCAAGGCCGCGCTGTTCGCCGGCAGCGAGGGCGGCGGGGAGAACTGGGCCATCGCCAGCACGCTGATCCGCACCGCCATCATCAACGGCGTCAACCCGCAGGCCTGGCTGACCGACGTGCTGGAGCGGATGGTCCGCGGCGAGGTCCGTTCGACGGAACTCGCTTCCCTGCTGCCCTGGGCCTGGCGACCGGCCGGCACCGCAGCCGCGGCGTAGGGCTACCGACCCGGCAGCGTAGCCGGCATCTCCTCGGCCTCGCTCGTGTCGGCGTGCACCGCGCCACGGATGATCCGCGTCGTCACCTCCTGCAGGTGGGCAACGAGCGCCCGGTCCAGCTCCACGAACTCCGGCCAGAGCACCGTGTCGTTGAACCCGCGCGGCACCCGCAGCATCACGGTCGTGCGCTTCTGCCGCGGGTAGCGGTAGGGCTTGAGGCCGTAGCGCCGGCACAACGCCACGAAAAGCTGGCGCGACCACGCATCCGGCATCGAGAACTGCAACTCGACCGGCGGATCGCGCCGCGCCTGCTCCGCCAGCCGCGCCTTGACCCGCTCCAGCGCAGCGCCGGCCGCTTCCCGCTCACCAGCGGTACCCGCGCCGGCCATCAGCGCCTCGATCTTGCGCAGCCGCGCCAGCAGATCGTCCTCGACCGCCATCTTTACCCCGACCCTCGACGAGCCAAGGCTACCTCACCAGCCCGCACCCGAACATCGATCGCGACGTGTCGCAGCCGATGCTCACCGTGGGGTCAGGACGACAGTTACCTC
>JALOSQ010000325.1 GCA_025458335.1 Ideonella sp. | reverse complement strand
AGCACGTCGGTGGGGATCTCCAGGTAGACCGGGCCCGGCGGGTTGCCGTCGCCCTCGGCCATCGCCCAGGCCTTGTCGAGGTCGCGCACCACCTGGTCGGCGGTGCGCAGGGTGCGGGCGCTGCGCGTGACCGGCGCCAGGATGCCGACGTGGTCGATGCCCTGCAGCGGGCCCAGGTCGTCCTGCGGCACCGGCGGGCATCCGCCGATCAGCAGCACCGGCACGCGCTCGAGGTGCGCGTTGGCCATCGCGGTGACGGTGTTGGTCACGCCGGGACCCGCGGTGGCCATGGCGATGCCCGGCTGGCCGGTCAGCACCGCATGCGCATGGGCCATGTGCACCGCGGCGCCCTCGTCGCGCACGTCGACGATGCGCACGCCCAGGCGGGCGAGCTGGTCCCAGATCGGCTGGATGTGGCCTCCCTGCAGGCCGTAGATCCGGTCGACGCCGCGCTCCACGAGGAAGCGCGCGACGTGCTCGGCGACGGTCAGCGGGCGGGCGACGGGAGGAAGGGTGGGCATGGCGGTCTCCGGGAGGAGCGTCGGGGCGACGACATCCGTGCCGACAATGTAGAACTCTGAATTCAGAGTTCAGCAAGGGTTTGCCCGGGGTCGTGGCCGCCGGCGCGAGGGCGCCGCGTAGACTGGTGTCCGCATGAAGGCTCTCACCGTCGCGCCCAACCTCGTCGACCAGGTTCACGAAGCGCTCGTGGCCGAGATCGCGGCCGGGCGGCTCTCCGCCGGCGACCGGGTGGTGCAGGAACAGGTGGCCCGCGAGCTCGGCGTGTCGCGCCAACCGGTGCAGCAGGCGCTGCTGCTGCTGCGCAAGCAGGGTCTGCTGCGCGATGCGCCCGGCCGTGGCCTGGAGGTGGCGCCGATCGACCCGCAGCAGGTCCACCATGTGTACGAGTTGCGCGCCGCCATCGAGGGCCTGGCCGCGCGCCGGGCCGCCGAGGGGGCGGCCGAGCGCGCGTCACGCCAGGCGCCGGTGCTGATCGAGGCCGGCCGCAAGGCGGTGGCCAGCGGCTCGATTGCCCGGATGACGGCGGCCGACCTGCGCTTCCACGAGTTCATCTACGAACTCAGCGGCAACCCGCTGATCGCCAGCGCGATGAGCACGCACTGGACCTTCACGCAGCGCCTGATGGGCGAGGTGCTCACGCGCGACGAGCACCCCGTCGACATCTGGGACCAGCACGAGCGCATCGCGCAGGCCATCGTGGCCGGCGACGCCGAGCGTGCCGAAGCGCTGGCTCGCGAGCACCTGATGCAGGCGTCGCGCTACATGGTGGCGCGGCTGACCGCGCGCGGCTGACCCGGCGATCGCCGCGAGCCGGTGGTCCGCGGCGCGCCGCTGGCCGGCGTCAGTGCCGGTGCCCGTGGTGCTGGTGCCCGCCGGCCTGAGCGTTGAGGGCGCGCACCGGGGCCTTCACCTCGACCGTCTCGCGCTGCCCGGCGCTGTTCTGGATGACCAGGGTCACCGGGACGGTGTCGCCGGCCTTGAGCTGCTGCTTCAGGTCGATGAGCATCACGTGGTAGCCGCCGGGCTTGAGCTCGACGGCCCGGCCGGCGGGCAGTTCGAGATGATCGATGGCGCGCATGCGCATCGTGTCGCCCTCCATCTTCATCTCGTGGATCTCGACGATGCCGGCGACCGGCGACGTGGCCGATACCAGCCGGCCGCCGCTGGCGGAGGTGATCTGGGCGAACATGCCGCTGGCTTTCTGCTGAGGCACGGTGGCGCGCACCCAGGGTTCGGTGATCGTCGTCTGCGCCCAGGCGTGGGTGGACAGGGCAAGCATCGCGGCGGCGGCGAGGAGGAGGCGGGGCGTGGTCTTCATGGAAGGTCTCCGTTCTTGAGGCATCGTCGCCGGCGGCCGGCGACCCAGGATTCGGCACCGCGGGGCCGGGCATCGCGAAACGCCCGTTGCCCGCCAGTTCGGTGGTCATCAACGTGTTCGGCGGGGCATGCCGCCGGGGGAGTCGCCGTCCGCGCGTGTCGGTACGCGACGATTCCCAGGCTCAGGCGAACGCCGGGCCGGCCGAGGGGGGCGGCCCGCGGGCGGTCGCGGCCGAGACCGCCGGGCGCAGTGTCGGCAGGCCCGCGTCGGCAATCGCCAGCGGCCGCCAGGGCACGGCCGCTGCGCTGACCGTGGCGCTCACCGGCACGGCCCCGACGCTGACCCCCCCCGGCGGACACCAGGGGCAGGACGCCGCCGCATGCTTGCCCGGGGCGGACGTGTCCGACTGAGCCGAGGCCGGCAGCGCGACCCATCGCCAGCCGCCGGCGCTGCACACCGCGGCCATTTCGAGCACGGCACGCGGCGGCCCCAGGGCCCGCGCCAGCGACGGGCCGAGCGCCAGGGCCAGCGTCGACAACAGGGCGAGCCAGGCGGCAAGCCGGGCGACCCGGGGAGGGTGGTATGCAGGAATCACGGCGCGATCAGTGTAGGCCGCGAATCCCGACCCTGGTGACGAAGCGTCTCCAGGCGGCCGGCACCCCGGGCGTGCGCCAGCGGCTGCTTCACGAATCTTTACCTGGCGGGCATGGGCGCTTCACGCGGCCTCTCGACGATGCCGTCATGGGATCGGCATCCGGCCGCGCCCGCGACATGCGAAAGGAATCCACATGAGCGAGCACACCTCCCCCGCAACCCCGGGCAGCCCTGCCAGCGAACGCCGCGCCAGCTGGATCCGCTGGGCCGCGATCACCGGCGCCGCCGCGGCGTCGGTCGTGGCGATGAGCGCCTGGGCGCAAGCCGACCCGGGCCCGCGCGCTGGTGTGTTCGGCGGCCATGGCGGGACGACGATGGCGATGGCCGGCGGTCACGGGAGTCACTGGGGTCACGGTGGCCATGGTGGCCATGGTGGCCATGGTGGGCAGGGCGCCCAGGGTGGCTGGCTGATGGGCCGCGGCCTGGACCGCATGCTCGACGCGGTCAACGCCACCGAGGCGCAACGCACCCAGATCCGCCAGATCGCCGCGTCTGCCCGTGCCGACCTGCAGGCGCAGCGCGAGACCCGTCGCAGTCTGCG
>JALOSQ010000051.1 GCA_025458335.1 Ideonella sp. | reverse complement strand
CGGCCGGTCGCCTTGACCCGGCCGAGCGATCCGCCGAGGTGGACCGGCTTTCCGGTGACCACGCCGGTGATGGTCGCCCCGACGTTCATCGAGTAGGTGTCCATCATCCAGGCCATCACCTGCGCGTTGGTGTTCACGTCGGGGGCCGGAATGTCCTGCTGCGGGCCGATGACGAGCCCGATCTCGCTGGTGTAGCGACGCGTCAGTCGCTCGAGCTCCTTGGTCGAGAGCCACTTCGGGTCGACGCGCACACCCCCCTTGGCGCCGCCGAAGGGCAGGTTGACGGCCGCGTTCTTGATGCTCATCCAGGCCGCGAGCGCCATCACCTCCTCGAGCGTGACGTCGGGGTGGTACCGGATGCCGCCCTTGCCGGGACCCCGACTGAGGTTGTGCTGCACCCGGTAGCCTTCGAAGTGGGCGACCCGGCCGTCGTCGAGCTCGATGGGCACGTCGACGATCAGCGCGCGCTTCGGCCGCTTGAGGGTGTCGCCCCAGCGCGCCAGGCGTCCCAGGTAGGGCAGCACGCGGTCGACCTGGGCGAGGTAGGTTGCCCAGGGGCTGCCGGGCGCGGCATGCACGTAGGACAAGGGGTTCATGTCGTGCGCCTGCGCTGATGCCGGCATCAGCCGAACTCGGCGCCGAGTTCGCCCGCCCGCCGGCGCGCCTGCTCGATCGCGCGGCCGATCGCCTCGGCCACGCCATCGGCACGCATCGACTCCAGCGCCGCGAAGGTCGTGCCGCCCCGGCTGGTCACCCGCTCGCGCAGCACGGCGGGCGGCTCGGTGCTGGCCTGGGCCAGGGCCGTGGCGCCCTCGAAGGTGGCGAGCGCCAGCTCGCGCGCCTGGTGCGGCGTGAGGCCGGCGCGTTCGGCTGCCGACATCATCGCCTCGATGAAGTAGAAGACGTACGCCGGGCCCGACCCGGACAGCGCGGTGACGGCGTCGAGGTCGGCCTCGGTGGCGACCCACAGCGTGCGGCCGGTCGGGGCGAGCAGGGCCTCGACCGCGCCGCGGTCCGCCTCGGTTGCTCCAGGCGCCGCGAACAGTCCCGCAATGCCGCGGCCGATCAGGGCGGGCGTGTTCGGCATCGAGCGCACCAGCCGTGCGTGCGCCGGGTCGGCGCCGATGGCGCGGGCGATGGCCGCGAGCCGCACGCCAGCCATCACCGACAGGTGCAGCGCTTCGCGCCACGGCGCGCCGCCGACGGCCGCGAACGCGCCGGCCGCTTCCTGGAACGACTGCGGCTTGACCGCCCACACCACGAGGCCCGCCCGATCCAGCGACCCCGGGGCGTCGGCCGCACTGGCGGCCGGCGGGCGGCGTCGGTGCCCGCGCGCCGCAGGCCGCCGACCAGGGCGGTGGCCATGTTGCCGCCACCGACGAACACGGTGAGGGAATCGCTCATCGGGAGCCCGGTCGTGGAAAGGACCCGATCATCACACCGAACGTGGCGCTCGCCCATCGGGCAGGCGCGCGGGCTTGCACGGCTCAGCGCGACGCGTCGCCGCCCGGCTGCGCGGGCGGCCGCGCCCCGAAGATCGCGGTGCCCACGCGCACGATCGTGGCGCCCGCGGCCGCGCCCCGAAGATCGCGGTGCCCACGCGCACGATCGTGGCGCCCTCGAGGATCGCGGCCTCGAGGTCGTCGCTCATGCCCATCGACAGCGTGTCCAGGGCCAGGCCCGTCGACCGCAGGTGCTCGAGCAACTCGCGCAGGCGGCGGTGCGCCTGCCGTTGGGCCTCCAGCCCATGCGCCGGCTCCGGGATGGCCATGAGGCCACGCAGCCGCAATCGCTCGCTGGGCAATGCCGCCACAGCGCGCGCGACCGCCTCGACCTCAGCCGGGTCGAGGCCGCTCTTGCTCGCCTCGGCGCTGATGTTGACCTGCAGGCAGACCTGCAGCGCCGGGCGGCCGGTGGGCCGCTGCGCCGCCAGCCGCTCGGCCGTCTTGAGGCGGTCGACGCTGTGCACCCAGTCGAAGGCCTCGGCCACGGCCCGGGTCTTGTTCGACTGCAGCGGCCCGATCAGGTGCCACTCGGGGCGTGGGTCGAGGCCGGCCAGCGCCTCGATCTTGCCGAGCGCCTCCTGCACGTAGTTTTCGCCGAAGGCCCGCTGGCCGGCCGCATGCGCCTGGCGCACCGCCTCGGCGCCGAAGGTCTTGCTCACCGCCAGCAGCGTGACGCTTTGCACGGGCCGATCGGCCAGCCGGCAGGCCGCCGCGATGCGCCCGCGCACCTGTTGTAAGTTGCCTTCCGTCGTCACCATAATCCCCTGAACATCTCGGCCCTGGACGGCGCCTGCGGATCGCCGGTGCGCCCGCGGGGCGTCGCCATACCGCTGCGACCGGCGCCCTCATCATCACCGAGACCCTCATGGACATCACCCAGCTGCTGGCCTTCGCGACCAAGAACAAGGCCTCGGACCTGCACCTGTCGTCGGGCCTGCCCCCGATGATCCGGGTGCACGGCGACGTGCGGCGCATCAACGTGGATCCGCTCGAGCACAAGCAGGTGCACGACATGATCTACGACATCATGAACGACTCGCAGCGCAAGGCGTACGAGGAGACGCTGGAGTGCGATTTCTCGTTCGAGATCCAGGGTCTGGCGCGCTTCCGGGTCAACGCGTTCAACCAGAACCGTGGCGCCGGCGCGGTGTTCCGCACCATCCCCTCGAAGATCCAGACGCTCGAGCAACTCAACGCCCCCAAGGTGTTCGCCGAGCTGTCGCTCAAGCCCCGCGGCCTGGTCCTGGTGACCGGACCGACCGGCTCGGGCAAGTCGACCACGCTGGCCGCGATGGTCAACCACCTCAACGAGAACGTCTACGGCCACGTGCTGACCATCGAGGACCCGATCGAGTTCGTGCACGAGAGCAAGAAGAGCCTGATCAACCAACGCGAGGTCGGCCCGCACACCCTGTCGTTCGCCAACGCGCTGCGCTCGGCCCTGCGCGAGGACCCGGATGCGGTGCTGGTCGGCGAGATGCGCGACCTCGAGACCATCCGCCTGGCGCTGACCGCCGCCGAGACCGGGCACCTGGTGTTCGGCACCCTGCACACCTCGAGCGCGGCCAAGACGATCGACCGCATCGTCGACGTGTTCCCGGCAGCCGAGAAGGAGATGGTTCGCGCGATGCTGTCCGAGTCGCTGGTCGCGGTGATCTCGCAGACGCTGTGCAAACTCAAGGACGGCTCGGGACGCGTGGCCGCGCACGAGATCATGCTCGGCACGGCGGCCATCCGGAACCTGATCCGCGAGAACAAGGTGGCCCAGATGTACTCGGCGATCCAGACGGGCAACAACGTCGGCATGCAGACGCTCGACCAGAACCTGGCCGACCTCGTGCGGCGCAACGTGATCTCGGCCGCCGAAGCCCGCACCAAGGCCAAGTTCCCGGAGAACTTCCCCGGCTGACCGCGGGCGCGCCACCCCTCGCCGCCCCTCAGCAGGACCCCGCACCCGTGAAGAGCCTGTTCGCGCGCCTCAGGCGCGACACCGGTCCGGGCGCCCGAGCCTCCGCCTTTCCCGACACGACCGCCGTGACCCCGACTGGGTTCGAAGACACCATCGAGGACACCGGCGTGCTCGCGCGGTGGGCGCAGCGCCGCGTGGCGCTGGGGGTGACCCACGCCGATGCGGCACAGGGCGCCGCGCTGCTCGAGACCCTGTGGGGCGCCGATCGCTGGTTCTCCGCGCTGTCACCGGCCGAGCGCGGCCACCTGGCCCGTCACCTGGAGTTCGTCCACGCCGGAGGGGGCCGCGAAGTCATCTCGCAGGACGAGATCGGTGACTACCTGGTCGTCGTGCTGGAGGGCCGGCTTGCCGTCGAGCGCGTGCAGGCCACGGGCGGTCGCACGCGCCTGGGCGAGGCGCGACCCGGCGACCTGCTCGGCGAGATGTCCCTGCTCGACGCCGGCACCCGCTTCAGCGCCTGCACGACGCTGACACCCTGCCTGCTCGCCGTGCTCGAGGCCGACCGGCTCGACGCCCTGCTGCGCGACGAGCCCCGCCTGGGCGTCGCACTTCTGGCGGCACTCGCCCGGCGACTGTCGCTGCGGCTGCGCCAGGTCAGCGTGCGTTTGAGCGCCCTGGCGCCGCGCGGGTGAGCGAAGTCCGCCCGGATCCCTCAAACTTGCCGATCCGGCGCCGATAACCCCGTACCGTACCGCCGTCACGGAGCGACTCGATGGAACGCGACCAGGCCTCGAAATTCGTCAACGACCTGCTTCGCCTGATGGTGGCGCGCAACGGGTCGGACCTGTTCCTGACGGCCGACTTCCCGCCGGCGATCAAGGTCGACGGCAAGGTGACCAAGGTCTCGCCTCAGCCCTTGACCGGCCAGCACACCCTGGCGCTGGCGCGCGCGCTGATGAACGACAAGCAGGCGGCCGAATTCGAGCGCACCAAGGAGTGCAACTTCGCCGTCGCGCCACAGGGGGTCGGTCGCTTCCGCGTCAATGCCTTCGTCCAGCAGGGCCACGTGGGCCTGGTGCTGCGGCCGCAGATCCTCAAGGACATCGCGATGACCAAGCGCGGGCTGGTCATCTTCGTGGGCGCCACCGGGTCGGGCAAGAGCACCTCGCTGGCCGCCATCGTCGACCATCGCAACGAGAACTCGTTCGGGCACATCATCACCGTCGAGGACCCGGTGGAGTTCGTGCACCCGCACAAGAACTGCATCGTCACCCAGCGCGAGGTCGGCGTCGACACCGAGGACTGGGGCAAGGCCCTGAAGAACATGCTGCGTCAGGCGCCCGACGTGATCCTGATGGGCGAGATCCGCGATCGCGAAACGATGGATCACGCGGTGGCGTTCGCCGAGACCGGGCACCTCTGCCTGGCCACGCTGCACGCCAACAGCGCCAACCAGGCTCTCGACCGGATGATCAACTTCTTCCCGGAAGAGCGCCGCGACCAGCTGCTGATGGACCTGTCGCTCAACCTGAAGGCACTCGTCTCGCAACGCCTGCTGCCGCGACAGACTGGCAAGGGCCGCATCGCCGCCGTCGAGATCCTGCTCAACACCCCGCTGATGGCCGACCTGATCTTCAAGGGCCAGATCTCCGACATGAAGGAGCTGATGAAGCGCTCGCGCGAGCTCGGCATGCAGACCTTCGACCAGAGCCTGTTCGACCTCTACGAGAACCATCTGGTCACGTACGAGGACGCGCTGCGCAACGCCGACAGCCACAACGACCTGCGGCTCAACATCAAGCTGAACTCGATGCGCGCGCGCGGTGCCGACCTCTCGGCCGGCACCGAGCACATGACGATCGTCTGAGCGCCGACACGGCCGGCCGCGCACGGCGGCGCATCGCTCCGCCGTGCCCTCAGCGCGGCGCCTGCGGCAGCATGCGCGCCAGTTCGTCCTCGGAGATGAACTCGAACACCCGCACCACGCGCTGCACGCCGCCGACGCTGCGCGCGAGCTCGGTGGCGGTGGCGGCCTCGCGCTCGGTGACACGCCCCAGCAGGTAGACCGTGCCGCGCTCCGCCGTGACCTTGAAGGCGTTGGCGGTCAGGTCCTTCGCGTCGACGAAGGTCGCCTTGACCTTGCTCGACAGGATCGCGTCGTTGGACCGGCTCGTCAGCGACGAGTTGCCCATCACCGCCAGCTCGTTGACCACCGACTTCACGTTCTCGACGCGGCCGACGGCCTGCTCGACGGCCGAGCGGTCCGCCTCGGACGGCACCTCGCCGGTGATCAGGACCAGCCGGTTGTAGCTGGTCACGCTGACGTTGCCGCGGTCGCCGATGGCCTCGCGCACGCGGCCGCGCGCCTTGATCTCGATCGACTGGTCCTCGAGCTGCGTGCCGGTGGTGCGGCGGTCCGTCGCCGCCAGCACGCCGCCCACCATGGCGCCGCCGACGATCACCGGGGCACAGCCGGCCAGAAGCGCCGCGGCGCCGAGCACGAGGGCGGCCGCGCCCGTGCGGCGTCGTTCGGGAGGTCGGGTCATGTCGTCTCGTCGTCCTGTTCGCCAAGCAACTGCAGGTCCACCGCGTCACACAGGCAGTGCAAGGTGAGCAGGTGGACCTCCTGGATGCGCGCCGTGCGGTCGTGCGGCACGCAGATGTGCACGTCGGTCTCGCCCAGGCGCTCCCTGAGCTGCCCGCCGCCACGGCCGGTCAGCGCGACGACGACCATCTCCTTGGCCCGCGCCGCCTCGACGGCGGCCAGCACGTTCGCCGAGTTGCCGCTGGTCGAGATCGCCACCAGCACGTCACCGGGCTGGCCGAGCGCCTGGACCTGCTTGGAGAAGATGCGGGTGTAGTCGTAGTCGTTGCCGATGGCGGTGAGCACCGAGGTGTCGGTGGTCAGCGCAATGGCCGCCAGCCCGGGCCGCTCGCGCTCGAAGCGGCCGACGAGCTCGGCGGCGAAGTGCTGCGCGTCGGCGGCAGAACCCCCGTTGCCGCACGCCATGACCTTGCCACCCGAGGTGATGCAGCCGACGATGGCATGGACCGCATCGGCGATCGGCCGGGTCAGCGACTCGGCCGCGGCGTACTTGAGGTCCGCGCTGTCGAAGAACTGCTGCTGGATGCGTTGCTCGAGCATGGCCGGCGATGATAGTTCAGGCCCCTGTCGCGACGACTCCGGGCCTCGGGCGCGTGTGACGGCCGTCAGAGCGGCCTCGGCGCGCGAGGTTCCCTGGCGCCGGGGGGCCCCTGCGGCGCCTGGCGAGGGCCAGGCGCCCGGCCCCACGCCATTACCCGGCGTCGAACGCGCCGCGCAGCCAGTCGAGCTCGTCGCCGTCGATCGTGATCACGTCGAAGCGACACGGCGGCACCGGCGCCAGCGCCGCGATGAAGTGGCGTGCCGCGAACACGATGCGGCGCCGCTTGGCTCCGGTCACACTGGCCGCCGCGCCGGCATGGTCGCCGGCACGGCGGGCCCGCACCTCGACGAACACGAGGGTGCCGTCGGCGTCGCGCATCACGAGGTCGATCTCGCCGCCACGCGCCGACGGGCCGCGCGCGACTCGATAATTCCGTGCGACCAGCACGAGCCCGTGGCGTACCAGCCAGGCCTCGGCCCGCCGCTCCGCCTCGTCGCCGATCCCCCTGGTCGTGACCACCCCTGCACCTCCTTCCAGCCAACGCCCGACGGGCCTGTCGTCCGGTACCTCACTGGCCACCGTGCTGCGCGACGCGGCGCACGCGGCCGCCGGCGCGCAGCAGTATCCGGCCGGCGCGCTGTACGTCGTGGCCACGCCGATCGGCAACCTGGCCGACCTGAGCCTGCGCGCCATCGAGGTCCTGTCCCGGGCCGATGCCGTCGCCTGCGAGGACCGCCGGGTCAGCGGCGCCCTGCTGCGCCACCTGGGATTGCACAAGCCGCTGGTCCTCGCGGATCAGCACCACGAGCGTGCCGGCGCACAGGCCGTGCTGGAGCGGCTGGCCGCCGGCGAGCGGGTGGCGCTGGTGACCGACGCCGGAACCCCGGCGCTAAGCGATCCGGGCGCGCGACTCGTGGGCGCGGTGGCCGAGGCCGGTCATCGCGTCGTTCCAGTGCCGGGCCCAAGCGCCGCGCTGGCGGCGCTCAGCGTGGCCGGGCCGGCGGGGGACGGGTTCCGTTTCGTCGGGTTCCTGCCCGCCCAGGGGGCGGCCCGCCAGGCCGCGGTCCAGCGCCTGGCGGACGATCGGTCCGCCGCGATCCTGTTCGAGGCCCCTCACCGGGTCACAGCCCTCGCCGACGCGCTGGCCGAGCGCTGTGGCTCGCGGCGGCTGACGGTCGTGCGCGAGGCCACCAAGCAGTTCGAGCAGGTCCTGACGCTGCCGGTGAGCGAGTGGCCGGCCTGGCTCGCCGCCGACGCCGACCGGCGACGAGGCGAGTTCGTGCTGGTGCTGCATGCGGACCCGGCCCCGAGCGCCAGCCCCGAAGTCGCCGGCCTCGACACCACGCTGCGGATCCTGCTGGCCGACCTCTCGGTACGGCAGTCGGCCCAGATCGCGGCGCGCCTGCATGGCGTGCCGCGCGACGCGGCCTATGCACGGGCCCTGGCGCTGCGCGACCGCGAGGGGCGGCCTCAGGCGCCCGCGACGGCACCGGACGACCCCGGGCGCGCCGAAGGGCCTGCAGCACCGGGAGCCGACTCCTAGAATGGGTCGATGATCTCGCGCGAACCCACCCTCGAACACCTCGCCACCGCCCGCTCGCTGCTGCTCGAGCCGTTCGGGCTCGACGAGAGCACGCTGCAGCGCGCACTGGCGGCGATCGCCACGCACCGGGTCGACGATGCGGACCTCTATTTCCAGACCACGCGCAGCGAGGGCTGGAGCCTGGAGGAGGGCATCGTCAAGAGCGGCAGCTTCAGCATCGACCAGGGAGTCGGCGTGCGCGCGATCGCCGGCGAGAAGACCGCCTTCGCCTACTCCGACGACATCTCCGAGGCCTCGCTGATGGACGCCGCCGCCACGGTCCGCACGATCGCCGCCGCGGGCCAGAACCGCCGCGTCAAGGTGGCGCGGGCGCCCAGCGTGGCGCGCAGCCGGCGCCTGTACGGTGGGATCGACCCGATCGGCACGCTGGACAGCACGCAGAAGGTCGCGCTCCTCGAGAAGGTCGAGCGGCTCGCGCGTGCCCGCGATCCGCGCGTCAAGCAGGTCATGGCCGGCCTGGCGGCCGAGCACGACGTGGTGCTCGTGGCGCGCGCCGACGGCACGCTGGCCGCCGACGTGCGGCCGCTGGTGCGCCTGTCGGTGACGGTGATCGCCGAGCAGATGCATGACGGCAAGGTGCGCCGCGAGGTCGGCACCGCCGGTGGCGGCGGACGCTTCGGGCTCGGCTACTTCCACGACGCGATCATCGAGGGCTATGTGCGCGATGCGGTCGACGCGGCGCTGACCAACCTCGAGTCGCGTCCCGCGCCGGCCGGCGAGATGAGCGTGGTGCTCGGGCCCGGCTGGCCGGGCGTGCTGCTGCACGAGGCAGTCGGCCACGGGCTGGAGGGCGACTTCAACCGCAAGGGCTCCAGCGCGTTCTCCGGGCGCATCGGCCAGCGCGTCGCGGCCAAGGGCGTGACGGTCCTCGACGACGGCACCATCCCCGACCGGCGCGGCTCGCTCAACGTCGACGACGAGGGGCAGCCCACGCAGCGCAACGTGCTGATCGAGGACGGCATCCTGCGCGGCTACATCCAGGATGCGATGAACGCCCGGCTGATGGGCGTCAAGCCCACCGGCAACGGCCGGCGCGAGAGCTACGCCGCGGTGCCCATGCCGCGCATGACCAACACCTACATGCTGGCCGGCGACCGCTCGCCCGACGAGATCGTCGCCAGCCTCAAGCGCGGCCTGTACGCGGTGAACTTCGGCGGCGGCCAGGTCGACATCACCAGCGGCAAGTTCGTGTTCTCGGCCAGCGAGGCGTTCTGGGTCGAGAACGGCAAGATCCAGTACCCGGTCAAGGGCGCCACCCTGATCGGCAACGGCCCGGACGCGCTGACCCGCGTGTCGATGATCGGCAACGATCTGAAGCTCGATACCGGCGTGGGCACCTGCGGCAAGGAGGGCCAGAGCGTGCCGGTGGGCGTCGGCCAGCCGACGCTGCGCATCGACCGCCTGACCGTCGGCGGCACCGCCTGAGCCCGGCCCGGGCGCCGCTGCCCATGCGCGAGCCGTTGCCGCATCACCCCGATGTCACGCCGGCGGACATCGACGCCGCGGCGCGGCGCCTTTCCGGACACGTCGCGGACACGCCCTTCCTCGAATCGCGCACGCTGTCGGCCATCACGGGCGCGCAGCTGTACCTGAAGTTCGAGAACCTCCAGTTCACGGCCTCGTTCAAGGAGCGCGGCGCGCTGAACAAGCTGCTCGACCTGGTCGACCGGGCTCGCCGCGGTGAGCCGGTGGCGGGGGTGATCTGCGCCTCCGCCGGCAACCACGCGCAAGGCGTCGCGTACCACGCCCACCGGCTGGGCCTGCCGGCGGTGGTGGTGATGCCGCGGCTCACGCCCACGGTGAAGGTCGAGCGGACGCGCGGCTTCGGCGCCGAGGTGGTGCTCCACGGCGACGGCTTCGACGCCGCGCACGCGCACGCGCGCGAGCTCGCCGCCACGCGCGGCCTGACCTTCGTCCACCCCTTCGACGACCCGCTGGTGATCGCCGGCCAAGGCACGCTCGCCCTCGAGATGCTGCGCGCGCAGCCCGACCTGCAGACGCTGGTCGTGTCGGTCGGCGGCGGAGGCCTGCTCGCCGGCATCGCGACGGCCGCCCGCGCCCAGCGGCCCGACATCGAGCTGATCGGCGTGCAGGCCGAGCGCTTCCCGTCGATGTTCAACGCGGTCAAGGGGACGAACCACCCGATGGGCGCGAGCACGATCGCCGACGGCATCGCGGTCGCACGGCCCGGCGAGATCACGCGCGAGATCCTCGACGAGCTCGTCGACGACCTGGTCCTGGTCGACGAGGCCGACCTGGAACAGGCCATCGTGATGCTGCTCGAGGTCGAGAAGACGCTGGTCGAGGGCGCTGGCGCCGCGGGGCTCGCCGCGGTGCTCAAGGACCCGGACCGCTACCGGGGCAAGCGCGTCGGCCTGGTGCTGTGCGGCGGCAACATCGACCCGATGCTGCTGGCCTCGATCATCGACCGCGGCATGGTGCGCGCCGGGCGGCTGGCCCGGTTGCGCGTCGCGGCACGCGACGCGCCCGGCGTGCTGGCGCGCATCACCGCGGCGGTTGCACAGACCGGGGCCAACATCGAGGAGGTGCACCATCAGCGCGCCTTCTCGGCCCTGCCCGCGCAGAACGTCGAGGTGGAACTGGTGATGCAGACGCGCGACCGCGCGCACGTCGGCGCAGTCGTGGCGCGCCTGCACGAGGAGGGCTTCGACGCCCGGCCGTACTAGCGCCACACGGCGCGACGGGCCTGCAGTCCCGTCTCCGGGGCCGTTCAGTGCCGGCTGGCCAGCCGCCGGGCCCCCTGGTCGTCCTCGTCGAGCTTGTAGACCGCGACCGCGGTCGGCGCGTCGAGCGGTCCGCTCAGGCACAGGCCGTAGCGGAACGGCACCGTGTCTCGCCCCGGGAAGCCGAAACGCAGGTCACGGAACCACGCGCACTGCTGTGCCTGCTGCGCCTCGCCCGCGGCGGCGCGGACCTCGACCCGGTCGAGCACAGGCGCCTGGGCGAACCACCGGAAGAACTCGAACTCGGGGCGCGACCACACGGCGCGCGCCACCGCCTGCTCGCTGCCATGGCCGAACTTGGGCAGCACCGACCATTCGACCTGGGCGATCGGCTGATACGGCGCCGAGAAGCGGCGGATGAAGTGATCCTGCGGGGTGGCCACCAGCGGATCGACGCGGCGCGTGTTGAGGTGCGCGACGTGGAATCGCTCGCCCTCGCGCACGGTCACCGTCCAGTTGAACGGCGACGCGGGGCGCGGAATCGCGTCGACCTCGGCGTTCACCATCCCCTGGGCCCGGGCGTACGCCTCGCCGGCGGTGATCGCCTCCTGCTTGCCGACCCAGGACACGCCGACCCACACGACCGCCGCTGCCAGCGCCGCGGCCGCCGGCCAGCGCCGACGCGGCCACAGGGCTGCCAGCAGCAGGCCCGCGAGGATCAGGCCGGACAGCGTGAGGTCGATGATGAAAGTGGTGCCCAAGCCGAAGCGCGCATCCGAGAACGGCTCCAGCAGCATCGTGCCGAACTGGGTGATCCAGTCGCCGGCGATGTGGATCGCGATCGCGGCGGCCACCACCACGTACAGGCTCTTCCAGCCGTGCCGGGCCCGGCGCGTGACCGAAAACGCCGTGGCCAGCAGCCACGACAGCAGCAGCGCCCACAGCGGCCACATCAGGACCGAGTGCGTGATGCCCCGGTGGTGGCGCAGGTAGGCGAGGTCGGAGACATGGCGCGCCACGACATCGACGTCGGGAAAGGCGCCCGCCACCAGCCCGACGACCACGTACTGCCAAGGCCGGGGCGCGGCGGCGCCTGGGGCCCAGGGCGCGTCGAAACGGCCGATGGCCTCGCCGGCCGCGGTCGCCGGCGCGTCGTGACGCGCCGCGATAAGGCGCGCGATCAGCGCACCCGACAGGGCATGGGTGATCGTGTCCATGGGCGCCGATGATGCCCAGGGGCGCATGCCCGTGCCCGCCAGGGGCCACCGGGGCCTGGGACGCCTGAGCGTTGGGTCCTGCGGACGCCACGGCGCGCCTTTTCTTGACGCCGCGCCGGCGCGGCCCCTACAGTCCGGGGCATGAAGGCTGGTGCTCGCTTCTTCTTTGGCTACTTTTGGTTCTCGAACCGCCCCGGCGGAGGAGAGACCCGCGCGTAGCCCAGCGACGCAGGCCCCTCAGAAACCGCCGGAATCCCCGGCGGTTTTTTTTCGCCCTGCCCCACCCGAGGAACCCGTGATGTCCCCGAAGTCCGTCACCCCCGTCGCCCCGCACGACGTCCGCACGCCCCTGGTCGACAAGACCAGCCGCACCGACGACGAGCGCATACACGACATCACGCCGCTGCCGCCGCCCGAGCACCTGATCCGGTTCTTCCCGATCAGCGGCACGCCGGTCGAGACGCTGATCGTGCAGACCCGAGAGCGCATCCGCCGCATCATGAACCGCAAGGACGACCGGCTGCTCGTCATCATCGGGCCTTGCTCGATCCACGACCCCTCCGCGGCCCTCGAGTACGCGCGGCGCCTGAAGGCGCAGCGCGAGCGCCACGCCGACACGCTCGAGGTGGTCATGCGCGTGTACTTCGAGAAGCCGCGTACGACGGTCGGCTGGAAGGGTCTGATCAACGACCCCTACCTCGACGAGAGCTTCCGCATCGACGAGGGCCTGCGCATCGCCCGCCAGCTGCTCATCGAGATCAACCGGCTGGGGGTGCCCGCGGGCAGCGAGTTCCTCGACGTGATCTCGCCGCAGTACATCGGCGACCTGATCGCCTGGGGCGCGATCGGTGCACGCACCACCGAGAGCCAGGTGCACCGCGAGCTCGCCAGCGGCCTGTCGGCGCCGATCGGCTTCAAGAATGGCACCGACGGCAACATCAAGATCGCCACCGACGCCATCCAGGCCGCCGCGCGGGCGCACCACTTCCTGTCGGTGCACAAGAACGGCCAGGTGGCCATCGTCGAGACGCGCGGCAACAAGGACTGCCACGTGATCCTGCGTGGCGGCAAGGTGCCCAACTACGACGCCGCGAGCGTCGCCGCCGCGTGCGCGGAGATCGAGGCGGCCAAGCTCGAGTGCCGCCTGATGATCGACTGCAGCCACGCCAACAGCAGCAAGCAGCACGAGCGGCAGCTGCACGTGGCGCGCGACGTCGCCGCGCAGCTCGAGGCCGGCGAACGCTGCGTGTTCGGCCTGATGATCGAGAGCCACCTGCACGGCGGCGCGCAGAAGTTCAACGCCGGCAAGGACGACCCGGCGGCGCTGGCCTATGGCCAGAGCATCACCGACGCGTGCCTCGGCTGGGAAGACTCGGTCGAGGCGCTCGACGTGCTGGCCGCGGCGGTGAAGGCACGCCGGCGCGTGGGCGACTGATACGATCGATCAGGAGGTGTCTTCATGCGACACGAAGTCATCGTGCAGTTCGGGCCGGGCCAGCGCTTCGCGCTCCCGGTGGACACGCCCCTGCCGCGCGACGAGGCGCGCGCCTGGCTGGATCGCGCGTTCGTCGACGAAGACTGCGAGCCGCTGCGCGCCAGCGGCAAGGTCCTGACGGCCGACAAGGTGCTGGCCATCGCCGACGCGGTCGGGCCGGCCCGCTTCACGTCCGACGCCGCGTTTGCCGAGGCCTTCGCCCGGGCGGCCAGCGGTGCGCTGGATCAGCCGCTGGTCCGGGTCGAAGTCGATGCCGGCGCGGTGACCTTCTAACCGCGCTTCAGTCGTTCACTCTTCCAGTACACGTCGTCGCCACCGCGCCCATCCAGGTTGGCGCGGTTCAGGGCACGGGCCAGCACGAACAGCAGGTCCGACAGGCGATTCAGGTACTGGCGCGGCTCGTCGCGCACCGGGCCGCTTGCGGGAGAACCACCCAGTGCGACCACGGCGCGCTCGGCACGCCGCGCAATCGTGCGCGACACGTGAGCCAGCGCAGCGCTGCGCGCGCCGCCGGGCAGGATGAACTCCTTGAGCACGGGCAACTGCGCGTTGTAGTGCGCCAGCGCTTCGTCCAGCCGCGCGACCGACTCGCCCTTGAGCAGCTCGAAGCCGGGGATCGACAACTCGCCGCCCAGGTTGAACAGCTCGTGCTGGACGGTGACGAGGAGGTCGCGGACGTCGGACGGCAAGGGCTCGGCCAGCAGCACACCGAGGCTCGAGTTGAGCTCGTCGACATCCCCCATCGCCTGCACGCGCAGGTGATCCTTGGGCACGCGCGAGCCGTCCCCGAGGCCGGTGGTGCCGTCGTCGCCGGTGCGGGTGGCGATCTGCGTGAGTCTATTGCCCATCGAGTGATGCTAGCCGCTCCCGGGCGACCCAGGGTTTGCCGGCCTTTCGACCGGCGTGGCGCTTGCGCCGGGCGCTCAGCCCGCCAGCCGCACGGCCAGGCGGGTGAGGACGGGCTGGCGCTGCCAGGCGGCGCAGGCACGCTCGGCGAACTCGCGGCCGCGCGGGCTCAGGCGGTAGTAGCGTGCGCCCTCGAATCCCGCCGGGTTGTCGAACTCATCGACCAGGCCGTAGCGCAGCAAGGGATCGAGGCTGTGGTAGACGACCCCGCCATCGACCACGGCGCCGGCGGCCCCATCACCGGCGCGGACCAGCACATGCCCGCGGCGCATCGAGCGCAGCACGTCGACGAACTCACCGCGGTTGGCAATGATGACGTCCTGGCCCATGGCGATCCTCCTGGAAGCGATCCGGCATGCGATGGTCACCAGTGTGGGGTGGCCCCGGACGGCGCGGCGGGTCGAATAGCGGCCGCTTCCGGGGCCAGTCGCGTGGACCGCGTCGCCCGACAGCGCACTTCTAGAATCAGCGCTCCCCGTTGTGCTCCCGGGAGTCCGTGATGAATGCCCCCGTCGAATTGCCGGTCTACACCCCCCGACCGGTCCCTGCGGCCCTGCTCGACGCCCTGCGGGCGCGGTTTGCCGAGCGCGTGTCGACCGCCCGGGCCGTCCGCGAGCAGCACGGGCGCGACGAGTCGCCCTTCGAGGTGCCGCCGCCCGACGCGGTGGTCTTCTGCGAATCGAACGACGACGTCGCCGACGCGGTCCGGCTGGCCGCCGCGCACGACGTGCCAGTGATCCCGTTCGGGGTCGGCTCGTCCCTCGAGGGCCACCTGCTGGCGGTCCAGGGCGGCATCAGCCTGGACCTGTCGCGCATGAACCGCATCCTCGCGGTCAACCCGGAGGACCTGACGGTCACCGTGCAGGCCGGCGTGACGCGCATGCAGCTGAACCGCGAGATCAAGGACACGGGCCTGTTCTTCCCGATCGACCCGGGCGCCGACGCGACGCTCGGCGGCATGGCCGCCACGCGCGCCAGCGGCACGAACGCGGTGCGCTACGGCACCATGCGCGAGAACGTGCTGGGCCTGACGGTGGTCACGGCATCCGGCGAGGTCGTGCGCACCGGCACGCGGGCCAAGAAGTCGAGCGCGGGCTACGACCTGACGCGGCTGTTCGTCGGCAGCGAGGGTACGCTGGGCGTGATGACCGAGGTCACGCTGCGCCTGTACCCGCTGCCCGAGGCCGTGACCGCGGCGATCTGTCACTTCCCGAGCGTCGAGGCGGCCGTGCACACGACGATCGCGACGATCCAGATGGGCGTGCCGATCGCCCGCTGCGAGCTGCTCGACGCCAACGCGGTGCGCTACGTGAACCA